>JAESRJ010000011.1 GCA_016764715.1 Kordiimonadaceae bacterium
CTCCGGGGTCAGCAAGAGGGTTCCGGAGCAGCCCTTGAAGCGCAGCGCCCGTATAGCTAAGCGTAGCGCCCGCCATCATACCGAGGATAATGCGTGGCAATCGCAGTTCGCGCACAATGATGGACATGCCGTCGTTGCCGCTGGCGAAAAGCGCTTCAGTGAACTGCCCAATGCTTAGCGTTACTTGACCGAAAAGGCCGGACAACAAAGCCGCGACGGCGAGAGCCACTGTGAGCGCCACGTTCAGCGCCCATGGCTTTCTCGTTAGATACGCAATCATTCAGCCAATCCTTTGAGTAGCCCTAGTTTGTCGGCCTCAGCGCGGATAAACTCTGCAGCATCCGCCGCGAACGCACCGCTGCAAGACAGATAGCTGCTTGGAATATTAATCACCGGCAAATCCCCCATCAGGCGTTTGTAAACGCCGTGCCTGCCGCTACTCCAATGCGACACCAGCACATCATCATCCCCGAAGAAGGCGGCAAYGACAAAATCCGGCGGAGAAAGCACAATTTTCTCAAGCGGCAAAGGAGCCCAGGATATGATGCCTGCCTCTGCCGCTACGCTGCCAAATCCGGCTAGCTTAATAATGTTATCAACAAATGTCCCGGTGCCCGCCGTAAAGCCGCTCGGGGTCATATAAACTGCTTTTGCAGCGCTTTTTGGCAGTACTCGCAAAGCTGCGATACGCTGTTTTTGTGCCGCTACATATTTTTCAGCTCGGGCCGTTTGGCCTAACTTTTCACCAACGACAAGAAAGGCATCGAGGTTGCTTTCAATTGAATAGGCAAAGGGCGGCTGAAAGGATGCGATGGATGCGCTATCCATAATCTCAGTAGCGCGTGGCCCGCCCCGCCACGTCCGCAGCACTAGGCGCGGCCGCATAAGAAGGATCTCCTCCATCACGCCCCTGACGGTGGCCAACCCTTGCGCCCTATCCGCGTAAAAGGACCGCGGCAACGGGCCTTCAAAGGAAACTGCCTGAATGTCGGATTTATCTGCCAGGGCAAGTAGGAATTGGTCCGCGCAAAAATCGATTGAGACAAAACCAGGAGAACTTGCGTCGCCTGTCTTTGCATCACCATTTGCTTGCACGACTGAAAATGCTGCGCACAGAGAAACTGAAGCGGCAAGCATGAGCCGCTTCAGGTGTTTTTTCTGTCGTAGCCTAAGGGCCATTAGAAAGTGCTCCGCACTCCAAAGAAGCTTGAGATACCCGGCGTACCGAAACCGACAATCTGCTGATACTGGTTATCAAACAGGTTATCGACGCGCGCGTAAAGCTCATATCTGTCATCAATCTTATAGGAGGCGCGCAGATCTACGCGCGTCCACCCGGGATTAATGTTGCCTGGGCTATCCACTTCATTGCCGTTATGGGTCACCGCGATGTTCGTGGTGAACGCATCGGAGACTGCCCATTTCAAGTTAGCATAAAACTGGTTTTTAGGCCGACGCGCCAAGCGTGCCGCTGTATCAGTGTCTTCTGCATTGGTAATGGAGTAATTGGCCCTGAAATTGACCGCATCAGATAAAGCCGCATCCAAGGTTACTTCCACACCGTCAAGCTTGGCATTATTGATATTGTCAAAACCAGCAGTGAAGGAGAAATCGATCAGGTCTTCGATGGTCTGATCAAAATATGTGACACCAATTTTCAAGGCATCACCAAGGAATTCCTGCTCAACGCCAAACTCGAACGCGTCAGAGCGCTCAGGAGCCAAGCCTGCATTAGGAGCGGTCAGGCCACAGAAGCCACAAATGAACGTGAGCTGGAAAACACTCGGCGCTTTAAAGCCTTCGCCGTAGTTGGCGAAAACCCGTGTTCCAGTTTCTTCAATATTAYARGWTWYMTSAAACTGKSTKYYKGKKKWMKKMYCKWMSWRCTCATGTTCGTCTACGCGTAAACCACCAGACAGGTTGAGCCCTTTTTGCGAATATGAAAGCAAGCCAAACACACTGTCGATAGAGAAACTATCTGTAATACCGTCTACGCCAGAAGTTACGTTTTCGTGCTGTGCGCCTCCGCTCAATGACCAGTGGTCACCAAAGGCGAAGACACCGAGGTAATCCAGATTAAACCGCTTCCCTTCTGCGGGGAACGACCCTGTTTCCGAAATGCTTTCCCGRTCAATACCAGAATATTCGATTGAGACGGTGTTATCCAGTTTGCCGTCAAACGCTTCCAAGCGCACGCGGCCACCAATAAGATATTCCTCAGACACGGATAGGTCTGACGTATCCGCCAAGCCGAAGGTAAAATCTGGCTGAAAAACGAAGGCGTCATTTTCGGCTTCGCTGTTGCTGTAACTACCAAAGAGCTCTACCTCGAAGGCTTCCGTGATTTCTGCTGTGACACGACTGCGCAAAGTATAGCTTTCGTAGCCATCAGCTTCCGTGCCTTCGTCAAAGCGCGAGATACCATCTGAGTTGATAAAGCTGCCTGCAACATTGAAACTGAGAGCGCCAGAGCCACCGCTAAGGGACGTGCCCGCACGCAAGGTATCAAAAGCGCCAAACTCCGCAAAAGCGCTGCCACTAAAGCCATCCGCACCAGACTTAGTGATAATGTTGACCACTCCGCCAATAGCGTCTGATCCGTAAAGTACCGCCTGCGGGCCCTTTAGAACTTCAATCCGTTCAATGGACGAAGGGTCGAGCGTACTGAAATCAAACCCRCCGCCTGGRGCTGATACGTCATTCACCTGCACGCCGTCGATCAACACCACAGTCTGATCAGTTGCTGCCCCGCGAATACTCACTGTAGCCAAGCCACCAATGGAGCCATTCTGGTTTATGGAAACGCCAGGCAGGGTTTGCAGTGCATCAACAACAAAAGCGTACTGGCCCTCGTTCAAAGCAGCTTTGCTCAGCACGCTAATACTAGCACCCACATCCGACAGGTTTTGYGGTCGGCGCGACGCTGTAACAACAATTTCTTCCGGGTTTTCGTCGTCAGTCGTTTCTTGTGCAAACGACACCGTTGCAGGTAACAAAACGGTAGAACCCAGCAACAATAATTTCAAATAGTCAGTCATCTTCATATCCCATTCCACATCCGGAATAACCGGTGCATATACAATTTGCTGTAAGGAAAACGTCGAAAATCTGACAAGTTCCGTGCACAGCGGCGAAATGGTCGCCGACACGGATGTCCGCTACTGTTTGGTTAACCCGACCAACAGAGGGGCGACAYGACGGCAGGTCTCCTGACTTGTGGGTCGGATGCGTCTCACCGCCTTCCCGGTTTCCCRAYAAAGGGACCAGTGGCAATTAGGTGAGATGCTCCCCACTTACAGTTGCGGGTACAGYTTCGGATTTATAACGCAAGTTATGCCAAATTGGCATGCACTCACCTATGCACCGAATTCCCTCTTAGCCTTTTATATACAAAAGGAACCATCGCCTGCGGCTATACGATATTGCSGTTTMTGCTGCAAGCCGATTRTGGTTAAYRARASMYCTRMCGYAGCAACAWYAGGTAGCAARMAMGYRYMTTTTKTCCTYWAAACGTGYATATAAACAACTGTAGAGGAATTRTTAACTTTAAACTGTCAGCCTKCGRGCTTTRRCGAAMAAGAYTGCAYSYATAAAAWWWTCRRGSRGMGKGACYTARRKWGGNTGATGCGGGMWRTCATYYAGSGYGYCTRACWMCKRRTRKKRYMWKCRCCYSWTTTKRWNTAAGGATCRWAGAAAACCGTGTCAKTGTTTTTTAAATTTTTCATTTTATTACAAGCTCTTGTAGTCTCCTTCACCTCCAGCGCGGCCCAGGCTCAAGAAGTTCGCATCCTTTACATTTCATCCCTGCCAGAAATCGTACGAAACGATGGCCGGGCAGGATTAGCTGAGATCGCTGCATTTGTTCGCGCAGAACGCGATAAAAGTGAAAACGTAATATTTGTTCATGGTGGCGCGTCTTTAGGGCCTTCCGTCCTCGGYGCACTCGATCGCGGCGCTCATATGATGGACATTCTCAATTTGATTGAGCCAGACTTAATGGCCGTAGGTAAAAGAGAATTTTCCTATAGCGAAGACCAATACACGGTGCATGCACAATCGGCTGCTTTTCCGTTTGTTGCGTCCAATATGATTTCTAAAACAACCGGCGAAACCATTGATGCAACAGATAGTGATTTCATTATTGAGCTAGAGGGCCTAACTGTCGGCTTCATTGCGCTCACTTCTGAAAATGTCGTGCGCCAGTACGGAGCCAAAAACATCGAGATGTTGCCTGCGGACTCTGTTGTGCGCCGAAAAGCCGCTGACCTACGGAAACGCGGTGCTGATGCGATCATTTTGCTCGCCGACACAGACTTCTCGAATTTCTCCATCTATACGTCCGATAAAACTGTCGATGCCATTTTCTACGCCGACAATGCCTCTAATCCTTTTTCAGTAGACGCAAGCGGCACTACTCATTCAGAAGGAGCCCTCGACGGTTTCCTTATCGTGCTGACTATAAGCCGAAACGAGGGGGCCGCTTCTGCAGAATCTCAAATCACCACCCGCGCGGAAACTATAGACCTAAACAGCCTAGAGTCGGACCCAGAAGTGGCGGATTTGATGCAATCATACTCCAACAGATTGTCCATCTTGCTAAAACAAAAAATAGGTGTTGCTTCAAGGCCATTTGATACCATTCGCACCAACATCCGCAAACGAGAAAGTGCCTTTGGCAATATAGTTGCCGATGCAATGCGCGATGCAATGGACGCTGAAGTTGCCTTCCTGAACGGTGGTGGCATCCGCGGAGATAAGCGYTATGCAGCGGGGCAAACCATTACCCGCGAAGACATTCAGCTCGAGCTGCCTTTTAACAACACTGTCGTTTTATTTGAGGTAACAGGACTGCAATTGTTACAAGCGCTTGAACATGGCCTGGGCTGTGTAGATAGCCTGGACGGCTGTTACTTGCAGGTGTCAAATATTGAAATGACGTATGACCTTTCAAAGCCAGCAGGCAGTCGTGTGGTTAGTGCAAATGTAGCTGGCAGCCCTATCCGCTCGGCGCAAAAATATCGCCTTAGCACACTAAATTTCTTGGCAAACGGCGGCGACGGATTTAAGATGCTTGAGGGCATTCAGCGCCTTAGTCAACCTGGTTCAGGTAAACTCTTGTGGCAGGTCGTTGCCGCTTATCTTCAAAAACAAGATAAAATAGAGCCTAAGATCGATGGCCGTTTAACKGCGCTCAATGCCAATGAATAAAACATCCTYGCARTCAGAGGCTAGCGCAGCGAAGCGGAGGTTTGGCATTAGCGTCCGCATAACGTTGGGCGTTGCGACCCTTGTGGCGCTTGTTTTGGCTCTTGCAACCCTTTCCTTTCTTGCCCTTAAGCGGTTTCAGGACGACGTYGTCCAACTGTCTACTAGCGCCCTCCCCGCCCTGTCTGAYGCCGCAAGGCTTAGTACSGAATTGGAGGGCGTGGTGCTGGGCGCCGTTCGGCTCACCCGTGTGCGCAGCCATGCTGAAAGACGCATTGCGTTTCAGGAAAGTCAAGACGGCCTAGAAACCGCCACCGCCATTGCTGCGAAGCTGCAAGGGTCTAGCCCAGGTCAGCTTTTGGAAGCGACATTGAATGTGTTGGCCACTTCAATTGAAGATTTGAACCAAATTAAATCCAGGCAACTGGATGCCGCGGCAACAATTAAACTCGCCGAAACAGAACTGAACGATTTTACCTTTCGCATTGCAAATGAGCTACAGGCCCATAGCAGCCGTAATCTCACCAATGCAGAACGCAGATCGCTCTACAGTTGGCAATCTGACCTGACGGCCACGACGCTGAAAGCGCTTCAGGTTATCCAACTGGATAGCCTTCGGCAGGTGCGACGCTTACAATCCAGTTTGAAGGCCTCGACACGGGCACTCAAAAGGTCTCACCTAACCGGCAATCCCATTTTAGGGACGTTTCAGCAGGAAGCGGAAAAAGGCCTGAACGGTTTTCTTTTTAATGGGGACGGCCTATTCCCCGCGGCAAGGGCTACGCTAAGAATGCGTCAACGAGCGCAAGGCTTGGAACAACAAACTCGCGTCTTGGTGAACGAGATTATAAATTCCATGGCGTCCCTTACCGACACCATTAATCGCAACGCAAAATCCAACGCTGATGAACTTATCGTTTTTGCTGATGAACAAATATTGTATATTCAGCTYGCTGGTGCCATGGCCTTCCTCATCGCCGTATTTGTCTTTTTCTATTTCGACCGCCGKATYTCCTCTAGGCTGCGCGCGCTCAATGAAGCCGTCATTTCGCAAACCGAGGGTGAAACGGCAATCATCCCCGTAAGTGGCCGGGATGAAATTGGCGAAATTGGCCGGTCCGTCAGTTTTTTTATTGGCGAAATTGATCGCCGACAAAAGCAAATCCGAACAAACGAGCGGCAATTTCGCGACATTGTTGAGGGATCCGTACAGGCCATCCTTATCACCGCTGACGATGCGCCTCTTTTTTGGAATCAAGCACTGGCACGCATGTTTGGTTTTTCTGCGTCTAGTGAACATACYGAYTTTGATGCTGTAGTMGAACGGCTGCCMCTTGCYGCCCTWACRGCRCCCGARCGAGGCCAGATAAAAACGTTTAACCGGATTTGTATCAATACTCTCGCGACTGAGGAAAAGTGGGTCGACTTAGCAACGACAGCAATCGTCTGGAACGGTATACCCGCGACACAAATCATTATTGCTGATGTAACTCACAGCGTTGAAGTTGAAAAAACGCTKCAGAAGGCKAAGGAAAAAGCAGAGGAAGCCGCRCAGGCGAAAACACAATTCCTYGCAACGATGAGCCATGAAATACGSTCACCAATGAACGGCATCATYGCCATGTCTACKCTTCTTCAAGAAAGCAATTTAAAAGCAGAATTTCACGACATGTCGTCCGTTATCAATCAGTCWGCCAATGCCCTACTTTCRATCATCGATGATATCCTTGATTTCTCGAARATYGAAAGTGGCAAGCTGGATATAGAAGTCACTGAGTTTGAATTACTACCGCTCCTTAAAAGTATTGGCGAATTGATTGCACCAAAGTTCCAACAACGCGATGTCGAATTTGTCCTTGATGTATCCCAGAGCCTGCCCCAGACATTGCACGGTGATGCAAATCGCCTACGTCAAATAATTATCAATCTTGTCGGGAACGCTGAAAAGTTCACCAGCCGCGGCTACGTTCGCCTAAAGGTACGCGCGATTGAAGGACAAAGTGATCAGGAAGTGTCCGTTTCTTTTGCAGTCGAAGATACAGGGATCGGCATTCAGGCGGAAACTCTGCCTTTGCTATTCACTCCTTTCACCCAAGCTGAGACCTCTACCGCGCGGCAATATGGGGGATCCGGCCTCGGGCTAAGTATTTGTAAGCACCTAGCCGATTTGATGGGTGGCACCGTCGCTGCTATCAGTGAACTCGGAGAGGGTTCTACATTTACCTGCACATTGCCTTTCCGGCCAGGAAAGCCAGCGCTGAAAACCGATCGCAACAAAATTCTGGGCACCACGGTAGCCGTTTGGGTCCACAAAGCTGCTCGGGACATGACAACAAGGCTTATTTCACGTGAGGGCGGCAAGCCGGTTATGGCCTCTCGTACTGATGATTTTTCTCAAGTCATTCCAAARAATGCGCTTGTCGTTGTTGATGTWGCCCTCATATCCGGGGACGAAATTGCGCAAAAGAAGCTCGCCCGCGCCCTGGCCTCCAAAGACGCGCGCGCGGTTCTAATTTTACCGCACGGCAGTCAGTTCCGGCCTGACCTCTTCAAATTTCCAGTGGCCGCCAGCCTCAACAAACCCATCACCGGAAGCGACCTAATAGAGCGGCTTATCGCGGCCAAGTCAGGTAAAACACAGGCTCCCGCCGCTAACGAACGAAAGCAGCGAGTTTATGTGGTGCCTAAACGCGAGGTTGCGGAAGCAGGACATGCGCTTATTCTTGTCGCAGAAGACAATCCTATCAATCAAGTTGTGATCCGGAAATCACTGGACCATCTTGGCTTTGCAATTGACCTTGCAGAAAATGGTCAGGAAGCCTTGGATTTATACAAGAGCAACCATTATGGGCTGGTCCTGACGGATCTCCACATGCCACTGATGGATGGCTTTGATTTTGTAAGTGCTGTAAGGCGCCTCGCAAATGATCATGCCCGTACGGTCCCCATTCTTGCCCTCTCAGCCGACGTTTTGCTCGAGACAAAAGAAAAGGGCCGCGCCGTTGGTATAAATGCGTTTTTACCAAAACCGGTCAATCTCGACGATTTAAATGAAGCTATTTGCCAATGGCTCCCTGCTGCAGATGAATTAAGGCGAAAAGCTAAAACTGAGAAGTTTGACGATGCACCATTCTTCCGGGAGCCGAATAACCTCTATACACCGAGCGGCGAGCCTGAACTCTCTAGCAACCCATTTGACCCGTCTCAAATCGCATTCATATTTGATGACAACTGGGCTGAAGGCATRTCGCTTATGCGCCATTTCATAGTTACCATCTCCGAGAAAGCTGCCGAGGCCAGAACTAGTCTCAGCAAAAACGACCTTGCAGACGCCAGAGAACTTATTCATGCTGCAAAGGGGGCAGCAGGTTCGATTGGMGCTGTAAATCTTTTTGCTAAATTCAAACGTATCGAACGAAATGTACTCTCTAACGAAGGAGCAGCTGCGTTGGCGTTGTTTGTTGGGATGGATGAGCTATTGGTAGAGTTTGAAGAAGCCGTTGCTAAGGCGTTTCCTGAACAGGYCGATGAAAGTAATAGTTTCTGAAGCACCTSTCGTATTTTTTAGCGGCAAATAGTGCACTATTTCTTGCAATGACCGGGCAATTGGCAATAATTAAGCAATTCTTTAAGGATACCCCTTGTCTTTCGCCAAAGGTTAATTCGCCGTGACTACAAACGACTGGCTATCTATTCTCCCGCCCTTTGCTGGCGAAAACAAGAAAGATCGCAAACGACAATTGATCTTGCATACGGCGTCCGTTTTGTTCAATACGCGCGGGCCGCGGGCGGTGAAACTTACAGACATTACTGAACTTTTAGGGCTAACCAAGACCAGTTTATATTATTACGTAAAAAATAAAGAAGACCTWGTTTACCARTGCTATAARCAGASYTGYGAAGACCTCTCGAYTTTGATYGAACAAGCKTAYCAAGARAAGCCSCAAGACTTYCTTGCYACRYTSCTGRGAAATTTTATMGAATTYTGGGCYAGYACSCTKCGGAGAGARMGGCCTGCGATSGCAATTCTYTCGGAAATYYCRACWTTRAAAGRRCCGCACCGCRCCGAAATCACRGAAAAATAYGTWGCKCTKGTKKTACGYATYTCGRARCTTATCAAGAACCAAACCAATGCTGGTTTCTTTCCCAGAACAGATGCATTTTCAACAGCGCATTCTTTTTTCGCGGTATTACAATGGACTGTCGCATGGCTTACGCGCGGACGCCTTGATCAAACGGAAATGATAAAAACTGCAGCCATTGATTTAATACGAAATGGTATTGCAACCAGGAAACACCCGCTTCTCGATGCTGCAATTGAGTTGGACACACATACGGGGCTTGGGCATTTTGACCGTGCTATGTCCACCGACGAAAAATTAGTGTCATTTGTCCAAGAAGCTTGTCGCCAGTTCAATACGAAGGGTTATATGGGCACATCAATCACTGCGGTCTCTGAAAAACTCGACGTCACTAAAGGCGCCTTCTATTATTATGTAGAAAACAAACAAGAACTATTGGTTCGCTGCAGTACATATAGCATTGAACAGGCTGCGCATGCTATTCGCTGGGCTACAGAAAACGGGAGCGACGGGCTCGAGAAAGTCTATATGGCGTTTAGCCAGATTTTTGCCATTCAAAATTCGTCCGCAGGCCCCCTTCTCCACATCGCCCTTACCTATGATGTAAACGAACCAGACCGCTCGCGACTGAGCGAGGAACTGATCAATTTGCTGCAAAAAATAGACGCATTTGTCGAAGAAGGTATAAAAGATGGCAGCATCCGCGATATCGATAGCGGAATCGCCTTAACCATACTCACAGGTGCCATTCTAGCGGGTGACAATATTTGTGACTGGCGACCCGTTACTGACATGCGAACAGAAGCCAGGTCGTATCTGGGAACACTTTTCACCGGCACAGAAATGCATCCGTAATATTTGTCAGGCCTCTTTCACCGGTTTCATGGAAAATGGCCCCTGTGGRTTCGCGAAAAACTGCTGCACTAAAGGCCCAAAGCTTTCCAACGTATCCACTTCGAAGTCAGGATCAAACGCTGGGGCATCCCAATCATCGACAAATTTCTTTGCAAGAGCAAACCAAGGCTCTGCACTAAACCTGTCTCTCATATCTTGCTTACCGCCAAAGTACTGATAGTAGAATTTTCCCTGAAAATGCTGGTGATACAACACGGCTTTATAGGCGTCGTCGCTCACATAGGGTTTTAACATTTCTGCCGCAATCGCCGCGTGATTGGGAATTGAAACTACTTTGCCAATATCATGCAGAAGCGCGATCAAAACTTCTTCATCGGTTGCGTTATCGCGGCGGGCGAGCGTTGCTGTCATTAAGCTATGCTGCAACTGGTCGCAGGCAAAACCAACGGTTAGCGTTTCAAGCTCCCGCAACATTTCCATAATTTTGGCAGGCACRSCTTGTTGTTGCTGAATAGTCTCATCCGCAATTACCGCCCAGTCCGCCTCATTACCATCCTGCATCCGTGTAAATGTCATTTCAGCTCCCTAAAAACTCTTCGAGTGTGTCCTTATTCAGCGGCGCGTGTTCTAAGCGCCTCCACATTCTTATCGTGTTTTTCACGGGTAAGAGTGAACCTTGACAAAAGATATACCGAAGCCATGTAAAAACAAACAATCGTCGACACGAAATAAGTAGCCAACGATGTCATCATCTCCGGCGTCACCTCTGCAGGTGCCATTTCTGCTTCCAACCCAATTGCTCCTACGATCAACCCCGCTACAAACAGACCAATACCGCTGGTGGACTTTTCTGCAAACTTCTGAGCCGCAAAAAATACACCTGCATTCCGTCTTCCCACCCTAACTTCATTATCATCAATAACGTCCGCAACCATTGAGGAAACCAAAATTTCCGAGGCGACCTTTGCAGAAACAACAATAACCAGATGAGCAAAAAGGATATACATCAGCAGCGGATCACCGTTTTCAGGCATGARGTCAAGCATCCGCAAAACGATGGTAAGYGGGACCAGTACKCCCGCAAAGAAAGCCAAGCGAATAGCTGCAGAACGTTTGCCTAGTTTTCCTTTGCTAACAAACGGCGCGATGACTAGTGCCAGCGCACTTCCCAGCAGCAAGGCAAGCCCCAGGATTGCTATTTGTGAAGATGAGAAACCCCAATAGAAAACATTAAAGAATAGAGTAAGTGAGAAAACAATCCCTTTCGCGCCGAATTGAGCAAGGGTATTCAAGAAAAGCGGCAGGAAAATTCTATCCGACAAAACGGTCCACAAATTTTTGAATATGCTGGAAAGTCCCACTAGTTTCGGGGAATCGTCGGTGGCGAGATGTGGAACATACCGCAGGGTGCCAAGGGTCGAAATCAGAATAAAGCTAAACATCAAGACAGCAGCTAACAACGCGTAATCCGCATAGGCCTGTGGATTGAGCTGACCATTCGGATACTCCGGGGTTGCAGCGAAGAACGTCGCGTAACTAAAAACTGCAAGCCCGCCGCCACCGACCCAGCCAAAGAAATAGCGAATACTGGCAAATTTGACACGCTGATCATAATCCTGTGTCATTTCCGCCAGCATGGCAGTAGCTGGAATTTCGTAGAAAGTAATTGCAACCCTTGTAAGAATTGCAAACGTCAGTAAATAGGCGAAAAGCTCACCTTGCGTGAGGCCTTCTGGGGGAAACCACAAAAGGTAAAATGAGATAGCCACGGGCACAGCTGAAGCAAGCATAAGAGGGTGACGGCGGCCGATGCGCGTCCGGAGATTATCGGATAGCTGCCCAACCATAGGATCCGTTATTGCGTCTGCTATCATTGCAAGCAGAAGTGCGGTGCCCGCGAGCTCCGCGGACAAACCGACAACCCGCGAATAGTAAAACAAAAGGAAAACCAGGAACGCGTTATCTTTAACGCCGTAAGCCACCGTCCCGCATCCATACATTAATTTGGCGCGCAGAGTTTCCGTTATCTGTGTCATATAGCCCCTTCTAGTTTGCCCTAACCCACTATACTGGAAAAGGCCCGTCCCGTCACTTATTTGAATTTAGGGTATTTGTCATTCTCTTCAAGTTTTTGCAGGACTTTCATTGCCGGTCTTTAAAAACTGACCCTTCAAAGAAAAACGGCCGCTCCTTTCAATTATTCAGGATAATTTTAATCAAATACGTGCATGAGGTAGAGCGAACATCACTTCTAGTATAATATACTCATCAATTATTTGATTAGGAATTTTGTATCTTGTTTTGTATTCGCCCTACATTTAAACCTAATTTTGAAAAAGACATAGATATCACGCATTTGTGCATTACGGGCTCTATTTAACCACCCTATAGAAAACCGTCGCACGCAAGATAATTGCTTTTATCTGGAAAAAGTTTGGGAGAGTACCATGGATGACGAACCAACCGGCAGCATAGCCACAGACCGCACCGTTGAAGTAGGTAGCACAGGCATAACCGGTGAAATCGAATCCGAGGGCGATATAGATGTAATTGCTGTGGTTCTCGAAGCCGGCGTCACCTACGAGATCAATCTCGAAGGTGCGGTGACGGGCGCAGGCACTTTGACCGACCCATTCCTAAACGGCATCCTCAATTCGAATGGCACACAGCTCGCATTTGTGAATGCAGCCGGAAATACGGTGTTCCTCGATGACGATGACGGCGTGCTGTTCAACAGCCGCATAACTTTCACGCCGACAGTGTCTGGTACATACTACGTATCCATTTCCCACTTTGACAATGCAAACAGCATTGATACAGGAACCTATACGCTTTACGTGGAAGAAGAAGCATTGGCGGACCGCCTCAATCCACTAGGCGCAACCACCGTTACAGACACCGGTATCGCTTCAATAGATGGCTTAACGGGTGCTAACAGATACTTACCGGAAGACGACGGTGTCATCCGGGTCACTTTTAGCATCCCAGAAACTGGAGCAACATTTCTTCAAGCATTCGATTTGAATGAAAACGGCCCAGATCTGACAGAAAATCAGCTCCGCATTTCTGCGGAGGCGGAGGGGTTTTTCCGAAGCGGCTTGGCTGACGTAGCCAATTTCGCCAATGTTGAGTTTATTGAGATTACAGAGAGCGGGCAATTCTTTGGCACAATCCGCGTTTCGGCCAGCACCGAACCATCCAGCAATACTCTGGGCATTGCTGTTGGCCCGGCCGGCGAAACCCAGCCCATCGGTAGTAACATTTTCCTTTTTGAAGAAACCATTGAGAGCTTTGTTGGCGTCGAAGGCAGCAGCCTTAGCCTTGTTACKTTRCACGARCTWGGCCATGCGCTTGGCTTAGTACACCCCGACGAGGATGACACTTTYCCMGCTGAATTYGTRGGCGCGGAATATACTATTCTAACATCCAGTTTTATGTCGGCCTTTTTCGACGATGCCACTGGCGTAGATTTCTTCCCAACAAGCTTTGGTTATCTGGACATTTTGGCGCTGCGGGAGCTTTACGGTGCAGATCCTAACGCTAACGGCGGTGATGATACTTATGTCTTTAATTCGAGCAGCCGTTACTTCGAGACGATCTTTGATCTAGGAGGTAACGACACAATACAATTTACTGGCAGTGGGCAATCGTATGATATTGACCTGTCAGGCAGCACGGATGCGCTAGGCGGCAGGTTTATCGATGTCGGCACTACAATTCGCTACACGGCTGGCTTCTCAGTAGTGGGAACACGGACTGATACAGTATACATCTCGCCTGAAACCGTGATTGAAAATCTCTTATTTTCTGATGGTGATGATACTGCAACTGCCAACTCTGCTGACAACCTACTGGACGGCGGTGACGGTAATGACACGCTGCGCGCGCTGGCTGGCAATGACAGGCTCTTTGGTCGAGACGGCAATGACGTATTACGTGGCGGTACGGGCGCTGATTTCCTTTCAGGCGGCCTCGGCGATGATACGGCTTCAGGCGGCGCTGGGAACGATCAGATTTTCGCCGGTCCTGGCGATCTCGGGGACGATATATTTGTGGGCGGTGCAGGCAACGATACCCTTGGCGGCGGCGCAGGCAATGATCTTGTGATTGGTGGCGGTYTACGGGCAACGATAAACGGCCTAGAAGACATCAGCAGCACCTTGTCAGATAGCGGCAGTGATATCCTCTTTGGTGGCTCWGGCAAYGATGTGCTKATCACCGGMAGCTTCGACGAYACCAACGGCAACGGAAGTTTCGATGCGGGTGAAGCGGACCAATCCAGCACTGACGCAAACATCGCATACGCAGGCACGGGCGACGATCAGATATACGGTGCGGCGGGTGCAGATGAGCTTGGCGGCGGGCTTGGGGACGATACCGTTGATGCCGGCGCGGGCAACGACACTATATACGGCGGTAGAGGCGACGAGGTTGATACGGGTCTCAATGACGTCATTGACGGCGGCGACGGCGACGATCTGATTTTTGCCAGCGGCGGTGCTGACAGYATWGACGGCGGCGCTGGYGACGATGTGATTTTTGGYGGYAGCCAAAAYGACACCATCAACGGCGGCGCAGGCAATGACGAGCTGTTCAACAGCGCCGGAGATGACCGYGTTTTTGGCGGCTCAGGTAATGATACGCTGCGCGGCAACGTGGGTAACGACACCCTCACAGGCGATAGCGGCAACGATCTCTTCTTCTTCCGCGCCGGCGACGGAGATGACCAAGTAACCGACTTCAATATCACCGACGATACGCTTGAACTGTCATTGACCACCACTGACTTTACGGATGCCGCTAGCGTACAAGCAGCAGCATCCAACGCTATTGTCGGCGGCCAATCTGGCCTCCTTATTGACACAGGCGGCGGTGACACCGTGTTCCTGATCGGCTTAACGGTGAATGATATAGTTGCTTTAACGCTAGTTCTAYAACTGGGCAGACAATTTACCTGACAGGTAAATAGAAAAGTCGTGGCTACGCTGGGTAGGCCACGACTATCAAAGTTACTCTGCTTTGCTTTTCAGGAAGGCAATCAGATTTTCAATATCCTGTGGCTTGCGCAACCCGCCGAAAGGCATTTTATTGCCCTTCACCATTTTCTTGGGAGCCAGCATGAAATCTGCGAGCTTCTCTTCGTCCCAAGTGAAGTCAGTTTGCTGAAACGCTTTTGAGTAGCGATAGCCTTCAACAGAACCCGCTTTACGACCCAAAATCCCTGCAAAAGTAGGCCCCATTTTGCGCGCCTTAGCGTCAAAAGAATGGCAGGCTTTGCACTTGCCGTATACTTTCTTGCCTTTCGCCGCATCGCCTTCGGCCTGCACACCAACTGATAGTAGCGCCACAGTGGTTACGGCGAGTAGTGACTTTTTAAATATACGCATAAATATCTCCCTGTGGCTGCGTCCGGGAAAAGTAAAACCAAAACACCTACAGCCATACAATTAATCTAAATACACCTTATAGAGAAACATACACGCTGTACTGATCAATTTTGTCGCATGTCGAAAATCCGATGCACTTGGCCAGGAAGGGCCTGAACGACCCTCCCCTCTTTTTTAGAACAGTACTATCAATTCAGCGATATTGGTTCGCCAAATCCAAGTTCTTTCAAGCGGTCTTTCTGTGTGGCTGCATCGCCAACCACCAAATAAATCATCTGATCCGGACGGATATATTTAGAGGCCAATGCCTGCAGTTTCTCCAGCGTCATCGCTTGCACGACAGCATCTTCGTCCTGCATGAAATTGGCTTTGCGGTCATATTGGCTCATCTGCTGAAGAATGTTCAATTTACGGCCAAGGGTTTCAGAAGCACGCGCTCGGCTTTTTGTGAGGAAGCCCTGCGTCACGCCCAGATCTTCAGCGGTAAATGTAGTTGAATAATCAGCAAGGATCGACTTAACCAAGGTAGACGCCTCTAGAGTTACGTTAGACCGTACACCGCTAGTTAACAAAAATTGGCCGACATCTTTGTTGCCAAAAACGTTAGACCGAATGCCGTACGTATAGCCTTTCCCTTCACGCAACTGCTGCGTTAGACGCGACGCGAAACCACCCCCGCCAAGAATATAGTTGGCAACGGTGATGGCATAATGGTCTGCATGCGGCACGCTCGGCAGCGCGTAGCCAAAGCGGAAAATAGACTGTTTCGAACCCGGTACATCGTAGAAATATACCTTAGATTCCGACGGCGCTGTGGGCGTAGCGTAAGCTGTTAGTTCAACGGACTTATTCTCCCAGTGACTGGCAAGACCCGCCAGCGTTGCAACGGCGTCCGCTTCTTTAACATCGCCAACAATATGCAGCGCCGCAACGGAAGGTGATATATTGGCGGCGTGAAACGCCTGTAGGTCAGTCAGCGTAATGGCGGCAATTGTTTCCTCGGTACCAAGGATATTGCGGGAGAGTATATGGTCTTCGCCGTAAAAGATTTTGTTATATTCAATCGCGGCAATCGCGTTCGGGTTTGCAAGCTGGCCGTTCAGCGCATTAACAGCGCTTAGTTTGGCAAGCTCAAACTCGCTTTCATCCCAACGCGGCTCCAGCAGCATTTCTTTGACCAGCGCCATTGTTGCGGCGTAGTTGCGCGCAAGTGTGCTGCCCGTAATGCTAAAGGTCTGACGGCCCGCATTCACTGTAATTGTTGCGCCCAACGCTTCAATCGCGGCTTCTAGTTCCGCCGTGGTTTTATTCTTGGTGCCGCGGTTCATCATATCGCCGAGCAAGTTTGCAACACCAACTTTACCAATGTCGTCCGCAAGCATCCCCCCGTCCATGCTCAGGACAAATTGCACCAGCGGCAATTCGCTGTTTTCCATGCCCAGAACTTTCAGGCCGTTAGAAAGCGTGCTTTGCCAAACCACGGGAACAGGGGCCACAGGCGCTTCGCCGTATGCGGGCTCCGCCGTGCGGTCAAAGGTCGACGGCGTGCGTTCGTATGTGGCAACAGCACTGGCATCAATGGCCTCTTCCGCGCCCTGTACGATTTTCTCTTCCACTACATCCGCAGGTACTGAGCCTGCTAAGGCCAAGTCTAAAGCCCCTTTAGGTACAAAACTTGTAGCGACATAGTTTTGGCCTTTGAAGTAAGTCTCGTAAACGCGTTTCACATCAGCCGCGGTTACAGCCTGAATATTCTTAATGTCCTGATCAATGAAACCGGGGTCACCCGCAAAAATATCATACCGGGCTAGCTCGAACGCTTTGCCAAGCACGCTGCCGATCTGGCCGTAGAAGGCCACTTCCTGGCCGATCTTGATCCGAGCCAGATCTTTCTCAGGGATACCCACTTCTTCAAGCTTAGAAAAGCCTTCACTGAAGGCCGCCTGAATGTCGTCAAGTTTGGTACCAGGGAAAGCCCGCACGCCCAGGCTGCTTGAGCCCGCCAGTTCGGAGTTTTGGCTAAAGAAAAATACGCCACTTGCCAGKTTTTTATCGTCTACAATCACTTGATTGAAGGGCGCGTTCTTGCCTTCTGACATATAGGCCATCAGTACATCAATTGCATATCGGTCTTTGTCGAAAATGGGCACTGTAGGCCACGYAAGCCGCAGCTCAGGCAACCGCGCAAAGTTATCCTCGTACGAGAATTTCACAGTCTCGGCCAATACAGCCGGGCGCACGGCACGCTTCGGGATATCTTCGCCGCGCGTTATCTCGCCGAAATACTTCTCTACCAATGCCTTGGTTTCAGCCGGATCGAAATCCCCTGCGATTGTCAGCGTTACGTTGTTGGGCACATACCAGYGGCGGAAGAARTCTTTCACATCCTGCAACGTTGCATTCTGCAGATCTTTCAGCGAGCCAATAACCTGCCAGTTATAAGGATGATCGCTAGGGAACAGTGCTTTATCGATCACGTAACCCACATGCCCGTAGGGGCGGTTATCGACAGCTTGGCGTTTTTCGTTTTTTACAATCTGCTTTTCTTTGGCAAGCACGTCTTCGGTAACAGTATTGATGAACCAACCGAGCTTATCAGCCTCAGCCCAGATCATTTTCTCTAAAGCGTCTTTTGGCACCGTTTGAAAATAATTAGTGCGGTCGCGGTCAGTAGAACCATTTGCCCCCGAGCCGCCAATACGCGCGCTCATTTTATCAAGCCCGCCTTTACCGAGGTTTTCAGATTCTAGGAACAACAGATGCTCAAACAAGTGGGCGAAACCAGTGCGGCCTTCGATCTCGCGGCTGGAACCAACATGGCTGGTCAGTGCCACCGCGACAACGGGGTCGGAACGATCAATATGAAAGACAACGCTAAGGCCGTTATCCAGTTGGAACTTCTCGAAACTTACAATACCGGCTAATTGTGCTGCCTCTGCCATCGGCYTTTCAGCCTTGCTCTGCTCTTCACTGCAGGCAGACACGCCAACCATCAAAGCMGCAACGGCTACTGATTTCATCCAATTCATATTTCATCCCCTAAATCATTCGTTTAGCAGCGCCAACCCTACGCCGCATAGCTTGCAACAGCCTTAGCATTCGACCCCGCAATTGCAATGCTTTTGCGCCCAAACGGGGCCGGACCTCTTAAGTTTTTTGTTTAAAATTAAACAGGGTGACCTTAAGGTGACTTGAACAATCTTTCAGGGGGCTGGAATGGCTAATCTACGTAAAACTCTCACTGTCTTTGTAGCAGCAATAATTYGTACCGCAGGCGTAACCTTCTCAAGCATGCCTGTCAGTGCAGCTGAGGACGAGGCCAAGTTTGCCATGGTCATCCACGGCGGTGCAGGCCGCATTTTAAAGAAGAACCTGTCGCCAGAGAAAGAAGCCGAGTACCGCGCAAAACTGGAAGAGGCCCTGCGCACAGGCCAAGCGATTTTGGCGAGCGGCGGCAGCGCACTAGATGCGGTTGTCGCCACCATTCAGGTGATGGAAAACTCGCCGCTGTTTAATGCGGGCAAAGGCGCTGTGTTTGCGCACGAAGGCCAGAACGAGCTGGACGCATCGATTATGGACGGCAGCAACCAGGACGCCGGTGCCGTCGCCAGTGTAACTCATATCAAAAGCCCCATCGCCCTCGCCCGCGAAGTGATGGAGAACTCCGCCCATGTGCTACTATCTGGTGCAGGGGCTGAAGAGTTCGCCCAGACACGCGGCATCAAGCTGGTTGATCCCAGCTATTTTGCTACGGAAAAACGCCTACAACAATTGAAGAATGCCATCGCCCGCGAGAAGACATCCTCCGCCATCATCCCAGCGCCCACCTGGAATGACCCGATCGACCCTGATAATAAATTCGGCACAGTCGGCGCGGTAGCGCTCGACAAGAACGGCAATATCGCTGCGGGCACGTCCACCGGCGGCATGACCAACAAACGTTGGAAACGCATTGGTGATACACCGATCATCGGCGCAGGCACTTATGCCAATAACGCAAGCTGCGGKGTATCSAGCACCGGCCACGGCGAGTTTTTCATCCGCGCCTCAGTCGCTTTCAGCATTTGCGCGATGATGGAATATAAGGGCATCAGCCTCAAGGAAGCAGCGGACGCCATCATCATGACAAAGCTTGTCAAAATGGGCGGTGCAGGCGGCATAGTATCCTTAGATAAAGACGGCAACATCGCCATGACCTTCAACACAGAAGGCATGTACCGCGGCTATATAAAGGGTGGCGGCGATCCGGTTACTGGCATATACGGGACTGACGAATAACGAAAAAGCCAGAAATTGCTATTATGAAAAATATCTCCACCAAAAAAATTGTTAAAGGCCTAGTATATTTGGGAAGTGTAGCGCTCATGCTCACCGCAGCCAATGTGTGGTGGCTGACAGTTCCTACCAATTTGGTGAACAGAGTAACCAGCCTGGATTTACCCTATTGGGGAAGCGATACGGTTTTCAAAGAAGATTATAGCAACCCAATTGGCACCTCGTCGAAATTTATATTCAGACTTGACCAACAAGCCTATCAGAAAAACCTGTCGCTCTGCCGTATAAATGCGGCTTCAAACGAGTCCGGCCCTCCAGTGTCGCACCCAGACCTGCTTCTGAAGGTACGGGACCCAAACTGGGTAAAAGACCATTTGGATCAGCCCTTTGAGTGCAGCTATTCTTACCGTGGCGATAGCAGGCTTTGGACCATTGCGCTAAAATCCAAGTATGTGTTCTACACTTTCAGCCTGCACTGACGTAGGAATTGCGCGCCGCGCACTGGTGCCGCTGATAGACCTGCCGGACGGTTGGGATGTGCCATTGCTATATGAAGCGCGTTGGTGACCCGGTTACTGACAAAGACAAAACCGGCGAATGAACACACAAACTAGAATGATACGGGGGCGATAACAGACTATGGGTTTATTCATCACAATTGGCGTCACTGTCATTTGGTACGCGCTGATGCATTTCGTCTCAAAGGTAATATTTGCGAACAGCAAAGCTCGGAAGGATTTAAAAAAAGGGCTTTTGACCTTTGTGCTAACGGTGGCCCCGTTTGCGCAAGAAATTTATATATATTACGGATTTCAGGCTTACTGCGACGTTTATGGCGGCATGACTAAGTTGGACCCGGTTTATACGAACTCTCTTACAGCCAATACTTTTGGTGCGAACCACGTTCGATTGTTAGCGCATCCATCATTGCGGCATGTGTTACGCACAAGTGGATCACTGGGCCCACGGCCTTTGTCACTAGTTGAGGACCCTGTTGCTTGTGACTCTACCATTCACAAGCAAATAGTTTCTAGTGCCCGGATGCGAAGGGTGGTTAAAGAAATACAGAAAATGGGGTTGTGTTATTCAGACGCTCCTTTGCCAACAAAGCCGAATTACTTGTTACGTGGCAATTTATCCAGAGCTTCTGATTATAAGCCATCTAGATCCGCATTTTTCGTCCGATGGGTTCGAGAAGGTGACCCTCTGGAACTTGTTGATTTATCAGATAATACCGTCAAGTCCAGGTTTGCGAGTTGGTTCACACGTCCCGGTTTTCTTATGGGTGCTTTGATTCCACTGATGGATACCTATCAGTGCTCATCCGGAGGAAACTCGATCACGGAAGACGTGTTTCCCTTCGGTTCAGACCTCTATCTTTTCTTGCAAAAAGCGATTTTGGAAAAGCCTGCAAATGGCGATCATCGAAACTAGGTATTGGCATAGCCCCACACAGAACCGCGTATGTTAGAGAGCCAGCCTTCATGCAGCTTCAATCCATTCGGTCGGTCTTCTGCAAGTAAATTCGGCGAATCTAGGTCGACGAACTCGGCGTCTACTGCCAGTAATACTGCTGGCGCGAGGGCAAGCGAGGTGGAGACCATGCTGCCTATCATGATGCCTAAACCTGCTTCTTGTGCCGCCGTTTTGAGGGCTAATGCTTCGGTGAGGCCGCCGGTTTTATCTAGCTTGATATTTACATAATCATATTTGGTTTTTAGGGCTGGTAGGCCCTCAGAGGTATGGCAGCTTTCGTCTGCGCCAATTGGGATGGGGCCACTGTAACTTGCTAGCGCGTCGTCTTCATCGGCGCGCAATGGCTGTTCGATCATCACCACATTCAAGACTGCAAGCGCTGGTGCGGCCTCTGTCAGAAACTCTAGCGACCAGCTTTCATTGGCATCTATGATGAAGCGGGCGTTTGGTGCACCGCTCTGCACAGCTTCCATCCGCGCCAGCACGTCGTGGCTGTCGAGTTTGATCTTGATGATAGGATATGCGCTGTAGCGCGCGGCTTCCGCCTGCATTTCCTCTGGCGAGCCAATGCTCAGCGTTTGCACCGAACATATGTGCTCTGGCACAGTGATACCCAGCATCTCGGCCACCGAACGCCCGGCCTCTTTTGCTTCCAAATCCCAGAGGGCGCAGTCCACAGCGTTGCGCGCGGCCCCTGCGGGCATCAGCTTTTGCAAAGCCGCTCGTGTCAGTCCGTTTGCAAGCTCGTCTCGTATAGCCTCAATTTGCCCAACGACGCTTTCCATGGTTTCACCGTAGCGCGCATAGGGTACGCTTTCGCCGCGCCCGACTTTGCCGCCGCGAGACAAAGAAACAACAACAACCCGYGCAACTRAYTTRCTGCCGCGCGCGATAACAAAGGGCTGCGCCAGCGGCCATTCTTCAACCTGTACTGTCAGTGACATGGTTGGCATTATTGTTTCCCTGTGGGCCCTTCGGACAGAGCTTCATGTTATATTCCAGGCTCAAACTTACTATCGCTATAACATTTCATAACCGTAAACGCGCCATCCAAACTGGCATTTGGCCAGCTCAAATCACCGCGTCTCCACTTTCTTGCACGCCGCCTTAAGGTCAGGCTAACAAAAAAGGACCTAGTCATGAAAAACATTCTAATCGCCGTAGCGGCGGCAGCGACACTTTTAACCACGCCCTTCTTCTCAACCTCGGCCAAAGCCGATGGGCACAAGAACATCATCCAAACCGTACAGGCAGGCGAGCACGAAGAACGCGTCATTATGATTTTGCCTGACGGCGTTCGGGCGGGCCATGCCTACCCGGTGCTGATCGCGCCGGGGGACCGAGAGCCGTCCAATCCAATGTTTTTCTGGGGYGACGAGCCAAGTAAACTTGGCTGGGTAATTGTACAAACGCCCTACCTCTACGGCGGCACTAAAGCCCAGCTACAGGACATGCTGGACGGCATAACGGCTAAACTCGCGCAAAAGGATATTGTCGTCGAAGGCTTCCACGCCATTGGCTGGAGCGCAAACAGCAGCAGTGTTTCCAAAAATGTAGCGGATATGCCGGGCGCCTTCGCATCGCTGTCCTTGATCCCGGGCTACGGCGGCGGCAGCACCGCGCTCAAGCTTTGCGCACAAGATGATATGCGTGTGCTGTTCATTACGGGATCCCGAGATCGCGG
>JAESRJ010000143.1 GCA_016764715.1 Kordiimonadaceae bacterium
AATGCCGGTATAGCTCAGTTGGTAGAGCAGTTGATTTGTAATCATCAGGCCCCGAGTTCGAATCTTGGTGCCGGCACCACTTTTTCCCTTATATATTTTGACAATTTGGGCTGATTTTTGTCGACCTCAGAGTTGCCCGCCAACTCTAATAAAGCGCAGGCTTTTGCTATCCACTTGTCTTCGCCTAGCAAACATTGATGGGGCCAACAAGGTTTTCCGCGAGGGCCTGAGAATTCGCTGGAACTTTCCCCTAAATCCACATACCAACTGTCGCTCTTAATCAGCCTCTAACTTTTCGTGGCGGCAAGGCCTTCATCAAGGTTTTTGCCGCAGTTCAAAAGAGACCCACCAAAGAGAGATGAGCTCATTGAGAGCATACATTCTCGACCAACAAATCAACCAAAGTTTAAATAGTGATCCAGTAAGTAGTGTTTCGTCCTATTTAAAATACACATATAAATTGAATAATGACACTGATTAACCTTGAAATCTTGACTAATAGGTCAATAATTGGTTTCAGCTGATACTGTATCTGAATCGCAACAACGCCGCCTAAACGAGTCGAAATCTACTTTATTTAGAATAAGACTCGTTTACTTAGCATTTTTACCACCGTAAGAATCGACGAGTAGTACTTTCGTTGGAATACTGCGCAAGCATCGGCCTAGATTAGCTTGCACAGCGGAAGAG
Source organism: Kordiimonadaceae bacterium (assembly GCA_016764715.1). Taxonomy (GTDB): domain Bacteria; phylum Pseudomonadota; class Alphaproteobacteria; order Sphingomonadales; family Kordiimonadaceae; genus Kordiimonas. The sequence continues at coordinate 691 of JAESRJ010000143.1, forward strand.
GCTGCCGCGGGGGGACACCAGCCCTGGTTTGTTCTATTTATACGAGCATCAACGAAACAGGATATAATAGGAGGGAGTTACTATGTTATACGGAAAAGACACTAAGAATCGACTTCGATTTGGCACTGCATGCGCTCTACTGGGCGCACTAGGCGTTGCCGGGATGACGTCTGCGACAGCGCAAGACGCGGACACAGACGCCGAAATCGATATTGAAGAAGTAGTGGTAACGGGAACGCGGATTAGAAACCCAAACATCTCGTCCCCTAGCCCCGTATCGGTTATCGGTGCAGCGGAAATTAGAAGCCGCGGTACAGTCCGGATCGAAGATCTGCTGAACACGCTGCCGCAGACAGTTGCTTCTCAGGGTCGCGGTGATTTTGGCGGAGACGGTACATCCACRGTTGACTTACGYGGCCTTGGCGCGGACCGTACTTTGGTTCTCATCGATGGTCGCCGTCTACCTTATGGCCAGTCAAACAATACAGCCGCTGATTTGAACCAAATCCCAGAAGATCTGATAGAACGTGTTGAAATCCTGACAGGTGGCGCTTCCGCCGTTTACGGTGCCGATGCTGTTGCAGGTGTTGTAAACTTCATTTTGAAACGTGATTTTGAAGGCATAATTATTGACGGTCAGATTGGTATCAACCAAACCGGCAATAAAAGCGCCCGCTTCCAAGGAATTCTGGAAGATGGTGGCCAACCCGTGCCTGGATCCCAACTTGACGGGTTCGAATATAAAACCAGCGTGACAGTTGGCGTGAACTCGGGCGACGGAAAAGGCAACATCACTGCCTATTTCACGTACCGCGAGGCAAATGAAATTCGCCAATCTGACCGCATCGCATCTGCTTGTGCGTTTGGTGGCGGTGATCCAGAGTTTTTCTGCCTTGGCTCCTCAACAACAACGCCTGCAAGGCTAACTGACTTTGGCTTGGCGGCAAATGGTTTTGACCTTTTGGCATTCGACCCTGGCACTGGCGTTACGCGCGACTTCGTTGGCGGCGGCAGCCCTAACGATACTTTCAACTTCGCGTCAACTCAGCGTACCCGTGCCCCTGGTGAACGTTTCACTATTGGCGCCCTAACGCATTATGACCTGACTGATAACATTGAACTTTACATGGACCTCGCCTACTCTGACACCACGTCTCAAGGTCAGATTGGTCCGTCCGGTACATTCTTTGCTACTGACAGCATCAACTGTGACAACCCGTTTCTTACTGCTATTCAGCTCGACTCGATTTGTACGCAAAATGGATTGAGCGGCAGCGATATTGCCACTGTCTTCATTGGTCGTCGGAATGTTGAAGGTGGACCTCGTCAGTTTGATAACTCTAACCAAACACTTCGTATCACCGGTGGTTTAAGGGGTGATATTAATGATACATGGTCTTACGACCTTAATGGCCAGTTCGCTCGTGTTACTAACGTTCAGGCCTCTCTGAATGACCTAGTTGAAGAACGCCTACAGCGCGCTTTCTTTGTTGTAAACGACGCTGACGGTAACCCTGTTTGTACAGCGGCTATTTCAGTTGATGGCCTTCCAGCCGTTGATGCAGGCTGTGTACCGTATAACGTTTTCCAGCCAGGCGGCATTACACAAGAAGCACTGGATTATATTTCCGTTCCAGCTTTCCAAAGCGGCAGCGTTCGTCAGGAAATCGTCAGCGCTACTTTCGTTGGTGATTTAGGCGAAAAAGGCGTCTCATCACCGTGGGCTGAAACTGGCGTTCAGTTTGTCGGTGGTTTCGAATATCGGAATGATGCGCTAAGACGCCAGGCCGATGACTTGCTGTCACGCGGCCAGATTGTTGGTAGTGGTACGGTTATTCCGGTCGACGAGTCTGTAAACGTATACGAATTCTTCGGCGAGCTTGCTGTTCCAATTATTGAAGACGCAGAATTTGCGCAAGAACTATCTGCAACACTTGCGTACCGTTATTCTGATTACTCAACAACGGGCACACAAAGCACCTATGCCTTTGGCCTGAACTGGCAGCCAGTATCAGATGTTCGTATTCGCGCTCAGTATGCGCGCGCTACTCGGGCACCAAATATTTTCGAATTGTTCCTTACTCGAAATGTTGATGGCCTCTTTGACTTGTCAGATCCAGACGGTGACGGCGTGTTTGATCCGTGTGGTGGTGCTACACCAAGTGCCACAGCTGCACAGTGTGCAAACACCGGCGTTACAGCAGCACAATTCGGCAACGTACCCGACAACCCTGCAGGTCAGTTTAACCAAACAACTGGTGGYAAYCCAAATCTTAACGTTGAAAGCACTGACACCTATACTATTGGTGCTATCTTCACTCCGTCCGCCATTCCAGGGCTGACGGTTTCTGTTGATTATTTCAACATCACCGTGAATGATTTCATCGATGCAATACCACCTCAGTTAACGCTTACTAACTGTCTCGAAACTGGCGATGACTTCTTCTGTTCGCTTATCACACGGGATGCAGGCGGTAGCTTGTTTGTTGACGCTGACACTTCAAGTATCATTGCAACTCAGGTTAATACGGGTTCGATCGAGACTTCAGGCATYGATATCAACGCAAACTATAATTTTGAACTTGGCAATGGTTTCGGTGAGGTTAGCCTGCGCTACATTGGCACGTATCTGATTAAGTACTCGACTATTTCGCTGCCAGGCGAAGACGCGTTTGAATGTGCAGGTTTCTATTCTAGTAACTGCATAATCCCGCGCGCAAAGTACAACCATAGTGCGGCTGCGACCTGGCTAACAGAATCGGAGGTCGATGTAACACTTGCATGGCGCAGAATTGGCAGCGTTCGCCAGTTTGGTACTGCAGCAAACTCAACTAACCGCAGTTCACTGCTCAGAACTATCAACTATTTTGATGTCTCTGCAAACGTTGTGTTAGCTGAGGACATCACCCTGCGTGTGGGCATAAACAACGTCTTTGATGTGCTTCCACCAACAAGCTCGGCTCTTCCGGCTGGCCTTGGCACAGGTAATACTTTCCCGGCTGTTTACGATACGAATGGCCGCTTTGCCTTCCTAGGTGTTTCTGTCCAGTTCTAAAGACAGAGACATTTCTACCCAAAAACTTTGCTACAGGCTGTTTATGCCTGTAGCACTTTTTCAAGAAAATCGTCCGCAGAAGGATTGTAATGAATAGTTTGTATATAGTTGTTCTAGGCGGACTATTAGCGGCGTTTTCACCCACAGCCCAAGCGACCGATACGCTGGCGGAACAAATTCAACATTGTAAGAAAATTACCACAGCAAACGCGCGGCTCGCTTGTTTTGATGCGGCGGCATCTCTAGCAAAAAATACAGCGAACGACACTTCAAAAAAAGAGTCTCCAGTCAAAAAAGTCTATTCCGACGATGATTTTGGCATTGAGGACATTAAAATAAAACAAGCACAAATCGAGGCAGCAAGGCCTAAAAGACTGGTCGCTGGCCTCCTTGAGTTTGGCACGAGCAGGAACGGAAAGTACTTTTTCGTTTTAAACAATGGTCAAATATGGAAGCAAGTACAGTCAGACACGGCTAGATTACTTGTGCCAAAAGACCTTAATACCGTAAAAATCGTCATCCGGCGTTTGGCGTTTGGCGCTCATTCCTTAAAAGTCGACGGCAAAAAGCGCTCGGTGAAAGTAGCACGGCTGCGTTAGGGTCACCGGCATGAACAATACTCTTACCCAAAAACATGTAGACGAAACGTTGCAGGCTGCGCTCGCTGCATTAAACGAGAAGAGGCCATTTCAGGCCAACGAAGCGTTTACAAAACTAATCGGTTACGGCGTCGTAAATGCGTCTATTTGGCTTGGCAAAGCCTATGCCTGTAGAGACCTTAACGACCATTCAGCTATGCAGGATGCTATTGACCAGTCCCTTGCACTAGAAGCCCGCAACCCTCGCGCTTTCCTTCTGAGAGCAAACCATTTTGAAAGTGTCGGCGACACCAAAGCTGCAGCCTCCTTTTACGCAAAAGCCATAGCTGTAGCGCCGACGGCTGCAAAAACGCCTCGGGATTTACAAGAGCAACTGGCTCAGGCACAAAATAGCCTCCTAGCTATGAAGCAAGGCTTCGAGAAACATCTTACCGATTTTATGAAAAGTAAAATGGCAGCATCGGGTATCTCATCCGGCCGGTTTGCTGAATCGATTGATTTAATGACTGGCAAAAAACAGGCTTTCAGCCCCCAGCCAAAAAACTACTATTTGCCCGGATTGCCTGCCATTCAGTTTTTTAACAGGGAAGACTTTGACTGGGTGCCCGCCCTAGAGGCCTCGACTTCGGTTATCAGAGAAGAATTGCAACAGCATATTCAAGAGAGTGACGGGTTTTCACCCTACGTTACCGGCGGCGCAGACCGGCCGTTATCTGATCCACACGGCATGAAAAACAACGACGGATGGGCCGCATATTATTTATGGCAGAACGGCGAGCTTGTCGCTAAAAATGCTAAAAAGTTCCCAAAGACGGCAGCAATACTGCAAGAAATCCCCTATACGAAGATTGCAGAACGAAGCCCTAACATCCTGTTTTCCCGCCTAAAAGCTGGCGCCAACATTCCTCCGCATCACGGCCTTACCAACAGCAGGCTGATATGCCATTTACCGTTAATCGTTCCGATCAATTGCGGCTTCCGTGTTGGAAATGACACGCGGAACTGGCAGGAAGGCCAAGTTTTCATCTTTGACGACACCATAGAACACGAAGCATGGAACCGAAGCACTGATGATCGCTATATCTTGATATTCGAAATATGGCGCCCTGAATTATCAGACGAAGAGCAAGGCCTTGTTGCATCGCTATTTGAAGCAATAGACAGTTACAACCAACCCTAAAACAGCAAATTCATAATACCCTGGATGCTTTTTATGCGCCTGATCGAGCCTGCAGCTAGCGGCTGCCATGGTCTTTGCATCCGAAAATTTTCCGAGGCTCTTAAAACCTCGTTATATCATAACTTTTTTGTTGCAATTAATTCTTACTCCTATAAGTTTATACCGTTAGTTACACAATGCACATGGCGGTTGAATCGAATTTTCAGGCGATTTTCCAACCAAGCTGCTGAAAATTAACGCACGCACTTGAGCACTCCCATAACGCTCAAGTGGGCTGGGGGATAAAAGACTAGAGGCTCAGCCTCTAGTCTTTTTCACGTATTGCGCGTGAAGCGTAGGCGAATGCCAATATTATTCGAAAACTAGTCTAATTTTCAAAGTCACTTTGTACAGTCAGTGAAATATTATCAATTTTAATCTATTTATTTCAATGACTTGACTTGTGTTTACACGAAAAAATAGTTGACACCGCTTCCTGTTATTTCTAACGTACAGCACCAGAGAAAACTGGTGGTAATACCATTTGCAGGAGTACCATCATGATTGACCCAGCTAGCTTTGTGTTAAACCGGTTTGGTATGGGCGGCAGACCGGACGAACGCAGTAAAATAGCGAGAGACCCATTCGGGTGGGTCATGGATGGGCTGGTATCTAGCCCCGACATCAGCCTGTTACAAAACTTACCCCACTCTACCGAAAATTTTCAGCAGTTCCGCGCACTTCAGTTATTAAGGCAGGACTTTTTTGGCGGGCTCGGCTCACAAGAACAGGTAGACCAAGCTAACTCAGTGTATATAGGGTCCCTCACTCGCCAAAATATCGCTCACTTCGGGCAAAGCATTGCATCGGTTAACCCAGTAAAAGAGCGACTTGCGCAATTTTGGGCAAACCACTTCACCGTGTCAGCGCTCAACGACCGGGCACACCCTGGTGTTTCATCTTTTCGGCGTGAAACAATCTACCCCAACCTTTCAGGCACATTTGCAGACATGCTGCAGGCTGTAGAAACACATCCGACGATGCTTATTTACCTGGATAACTACCTGTCCATTGGCCCCAACAGTGCTTTCGGCCTGCAAACCGGTGGAGACCTTAACGAGAATTTGGCACGGGAAATACTTGAGCTCCATACCCTTGGCGCGGACGGCGGCTATGGGCAAAGTGACGTTCGCTCCTTTGCCAGAATTTTAACGGGGTGGAGTATTGGCGGCCCGGACGAAGCTAACACCCCGGATGAAACAGTATTCTTTGATATCGCACATGAACCCGGCACCCATACTGTTCTTGGCAAACGCTATGGCGCTGATGGCAAAAACCAGCTTTTGTCGGCACTTAGTGATTTTGCGGTGCATCCATCCACAGCAAACTTCATTGCGACTAAGCTAGCGCGCCATTTCATCGCAGATATACCTCCACCTGACGCTGTCGCCCAGATCGCAAAAACCTTTAAGAATACAGGCGGCGACTTACCTAGTGTCCACCGCACTACTTTTGAAGTGGCAATGTTGTATTCTAAGCCGCAAGCTAAAGCCCGAACACCCTACGACTATATCGTTGCAATGGGCCGCGCGTTAAACCTTGATGCCGCGATAGAGGGTACTTTCGATGGCTTGTACAGCACTCTATATGAACTAGGCAATGTGCCCGGGTTTTCCCCTGACCCCGACGGCTGGGCAGACGACAATGCCAGCTGGGTCACCCCTCAAGGCATCATCCGGCGTGTAAATATCGCGCAGGCAGTATCGGATGTTGTGCGCTCAGTGGACGCTCTGAGACTTATCAAAAGCCTCTATGGTCGCACCTTAGGGGAGAGCACAAGACAACAGATCGAAGATGCAGACAGCCCCGAACAAAGCCTGGCTATTGCTTTGGCTAGTCCCGAAATGAACTACAGGTAGGAAAAAACATGTCAAAAAAATCCAATTTTTCCCGTCGCGCGTTCATGCAAACAACAGCGGCCGCAGGCATCGGCGCTACCCTTTTCCCAGGCGCCGCTTTTGCAGCCGGGAAAAGCAGCAGCAAACGGTTTCTCTTTATAATCTTGCGCGGCGCTATGGATGGGATCGAAACCCTTGCGCCAATTGGAGATGCCTATCTTCGTAGCCACCGAGGCCGCGACATTGATTACAGTGGCTACAGACCCGTTGGCAATGATTTCGCGCTACACCCAGCCCTTGCAAACATACACGCCCTCTACAATGCCAACGACGCTATATGCTTGCCGGCACTCGCTGCACCGCACCGCATCCGGTCGCATTTTGACGCACAGGATTTTCTTGAGCAGGGCGTGGTAGCGCGCGGCAGCGATGATACAGGATGGCTTGCCAGGGCATCTAACCTAATCGCTGGCAATGCTGGGCTGCCAATTGCCTTATCGACGACCGTGCCAATTGTGTTGCGCGGCGCGAATGAAGTGCTGTCGTGGGCTCCCAGCGCCCTGCCTAGTGCCAGCCCTGACTTGATCAACCGGTTGCAAAGCCTATACGCGATACAAGGCCCCGACCTTGCGACTGCACTTGACAGTGCATTAAGAAGTGATGAAATCGCTGGCAACATAATGATGGGGCCAACCGCGGGCAGACAGCGTTTTGTAGAGATTGCCGAAAGTGCTGGCAATTTCCTGACGAATTCTAACGGACCTCAATTGGCCGTTATGGAACTGGGCGGTTGGGATACGCACAGCAATCAACCAAGCCAACTTACCAGCCAACTTACCATTCTAGACGCCGCCATCGGCGCGCTTAGGCAATCTCTTGATAGCGTGTGGTCAGATACCTGTATCGCGGTTTTAAGTGAGTTTGGCCGTACTGTAGCTTACAACGGGTCGAACGGTAGTGATCACGGCACCGGAGGGACAGGCTTCCTGCTAGGCGGCGCAGTGAACGGCGGCAAGATAATTGGTGACTGGCCTGGGTTAAGAGCGGACCAGCTTTTTGAACAAAGAGACGTTTATCCCGCCAACAATGCCTACGGAATGATTGCAAGTGTATTGCAAGACCATCTGGGCTTAAGCACGACCCAACTACAAAATTCCATTTTTGGTGGTCTGAATGTAGCTCCAACACTAGGGCTGTTTTCGCAGTCAGRTASCTTTAGCGGCAAGTTWCAGCGGCAACGACAAATCCGCCGTCGCAATCGCTTTAGATAACTCGACTGGGCAACGGAAAGACAATAAGCGGTCTGACAACGCCCGATCCTTCAGGGTCCAGTTTAWCCCCCTGGGCCCCGCAACCGCCTACCAACACTGTAATGATTGTCATTATTTTTGGCTGATTTCCGCCRTTTCTTATCGACAKTAATGTCAGTTTRTAGTTGACTTTCTCAACTCTATTTATAATCATCACGSGTACGTGATTGGTGGGTATTTTTATCTTTAGAGGGTCATTGCGGGATGATGGATGAAGTAGAGATATATTGCACAGCTAAAAAACTGGTGGATACGTACGGTAAAGACGCGGCGCTTGCAGCAGCAAATAGAGCAAACTTTTATTCCGAACAAAAATGTCGCCAGAATGAGAAGAACTGGAAGCGTATCATGCAGGCGGTTCATGATCTGATGGTCCCCACACCACAGAAAGTCATTCACTAATTAGCTTGTGTAATTTGAGGCCTTAAACCCTATTTGGGTCGTGAATACGGTTGCCTTCACTATAATTAGAATGACATTTCCCTCCGAGCATATACAGCTGTAAATACATTTCACACCATTGTGAGTTGTAYRAGWTCMMYATGAAGCKCAWRYTMWGGCTCTATTCAWGTKSYGGCTRGTATMRGYMCRWCACKTGAARAAMCTCTKTYTACTAMYACCGYCAYAGCAMMCKAGARAAAACGAGGAYCGTTRTCATGGGACCGATAGAAATCGTCATCATAGTTTCCGCGACTGTCGCCGTACTAAGCCTAGGCGCGATAATCAAAATTGGAAAGATGGARTAGCCTTTRGCGAAGGCGGCATTCAGAAGGCCGCGCTCCTTTGCGCTATGTGTTCATACATGCCATCCACCGCTTTTCACAAGGCGGTTCCGATGAAGTCAGGCTACAGATTGAGGCTCACTACCGGGCTTTTTCTCTACGCGAATTGCGGCCCACCAAACCATAAACAGCAAGACCAGCTGACCCGGCAACCGAATATAATGATACATCATTGAAAATTCGGGAAACTGATCCGCATTCCACCACATATGAATGTTAGCGGGCGTTACCAACACGATCAGCGTGAATAAGCCAATCCCCGCTAAGCGCCGCGTCTTAGGCCAAAGAATACCAAAAGCACCTAGCAACTCAAACACACCGCTTATATAGACCGCCTCATAGTGAAATGGCATATAAGGCGGCATTATTGAAACAAACCGTTCCGTATCGGCAAAATGCCCGTACCCACCCAAAAGGAAAAATAGAAAAATAATGGCTAGAAAAACGTATTTTAAAATTGCCATGCCGYTTCCTTTTRTTAARAYGCCGSTCCAAAATGMTCMRAGCCCWYTSCAAGGCTACGRTAYTTGCTCWGCTGTAAGTCTAAGCCGTAGAAACTGAAAATCAAACAWTCATCTACCATTCGCTCAATCGACACGTCGTKTAATTACCAGATGGGGCAATCCGCGACGGTGATTGACACGTATAGAAAACACGTAAATCATGGTGCTGTGGATTTAGGAAATTAAAATGTCGGTCCTTCGGGTTTCAGTACTGTTAGGCGGCCTCGCGGCGATCGCGGCATGCTCCCCTCTGCAGGTCCTCAATCTAACCGCCCACACATCAGGTCTCAGCACCGAGGCCAACATCTCATACGGAGGAAAATACCGACAACAATTGAATATCTATTCGATCAACAATAGCCCAACGGGTGAAACCGAAGAAAAACGGCCGGTGATTATCTTTTTTTATGGCGGAAGCTGGAAAACCGGTAATCGGGCTGATTATTTATTCGTAGCAGAACGGCTTGCCGAGCTCGGCTACATCGTCGTGGTTCCTGACTATAGAACATATCCCGAGGTCAGTTTCCCTGGCTTCATTGAAGACGGCGCTTTGGCGGTTAAATGGGTGTTCGAAAATATCCGTCAATTTGGCGGCAATGAAAAACAGATCTTTTTGGCCGGTCATTCTGCAGGGGCGCATATTGCGTCGATGCTTGCCTTCAACCGCCAATACCTTAGGGATGCCGGCGCTGCAACAATAGCTGTTAAGGGGGTCATCGGACTTGCCGGMCCTTATGCTTTTCGCCCGTCCCGCACGAAATCCATCGCGCCGATATTTGCTCATCTCAAAAATGAAAACATCGCCCGACCCATAAGCTTCGTTGACGGCAAGGCGCCGCCAATGCTGTTACTACACGGTGCATCAGACACAACAGTCGGGCGTTTCAATAGCGACCAGATGGCAGCGGCAATAGGGCGAAGCGGCGGCACCGCGACAAAGATTATTTATCCAAAGATTGGACACATCGGCATTTTACTCGCTCTTTCCCGCCCGTTCAAAAACAAAGCACCTGCCCTAAAAGACATCGCAACTTTCATAAACCGTCAAATAAGCAAAAAGATGCCGGCACAAGGTGATGAAATAGACCCCATTGAATTGCTGCCTTTTGCAGAAGTCGCCGCTCAACAATAATGATCGCGGCAAAACAGGCCTGCCACTGCTCAGGTTACGTTCAGCCCGCGCCCGCTGGTTTGGTGCGATTCCTGTCGTCCAGATACTTTTGTGCTGTTGCTCTGCCAAGTTCCGTATTCCAGTATTTCTTGCAATATTCTGACATCGCAACCTCGTCCGCGGCTGCAGGCAATGCGGCGCACACCCATGCATACAGGAAGCGGGCCGCAGCACAGGCGTATGCGTCGCTTTCCTGGAGCGCTACTTCTCTACTTTTCCCTTGAGGCAAGTGAGCGTCCAGAAGAGCTTGTCGCCCAGACCGATAGGACAGGTAGTTTTCAGAGAGATCATACAGGGTGGCAGCTTCTATTTGAAAATAAGAAAGCGCAGGCCCGCCAATCTGCCGCCAAKGTTTTAAACCGCCACTTTCGTGGCAGGCTGCCATCAACAACAGCTTCTGGGCAGACGCAGAGTTCATGCCCTTTTCTCAAGTGTCGGGCGTAGCGATTGTTCTAAGAATTCACTTGAGTTCATTGATCACCTGCCCCAAATCGAGCTGGTAAACTACAATAGTTGGCTGCCAACAAATCAARCTAAATGATTTTCTGGCCCTGCAGCCCCTTGGCAAAGCTGTCACCAGGCAAATACCCAAGCTGATCCCACAAGCTCATGAAATCCCAGTGATTATAGCCTTCCAATATCTTGCCGTCCGATATCTTCACAACCACACTGCCAGACATACTGACAGGCCCACCGGTTTCTCGTGACGTCGCACGGAGCGTACAGATGGTGGAAAGCCATTGCTCTTCTTTTATCGCTTTATCGATGGTGACGGTGATGCCGGAAACTAATCCGCAAAGCGCCGTTTGAAACTGTTTGAACTGCTCAGGGCCCACCACGTCCCTGTCCCCAAGGCCGCGCGCAGCCCCGCCGTCGACAAACATTTCGTCCACGGCATTTGCGTCTTCTTCATTCCATACCCGCTGGAACCAAGTTTCCAATAGTTTCCTTTTCTCTGGCATTCGAACCTCCCCTTCTAATCGTATGCAATGCATTCTCCATTGAATACACTTGCTGTTGAACTCCCGGTACATAATTACAGTGAGTGCGCTTTACCCGTTTCTTGCCAACACACTTTTTTCCCGTTTAAGCCTTGAGCGAAACAATCGCTGGGTAGATGGCCGAGCTGGCACCAAAGGSTCATAAAATCCCAGTGGTCATAGCCTTCCTGAAGCATACCATCTGAGATACGCGCCATAACGCTGCCTGACGTACTTACAGCAGCGCCAGTTTCCCGTGACGTTGCATTAAGCGTACATATGGCAGACAGCCAATCACCATCTGAGATAACCAAATCCATCGTGATAGAGATATCGGAAAGAAAACGGCACATTTCAGCATGAAACCAGCGGAACTCTTCGGGCCCGATAATGTCCCTCTCGCCGTACCGGTGCACAGCACCGCCTTTTGCAAACATCGCGTTTATGGCGCTAGCGTCTTCCTCGACCCAGACCTTGTGGTACCAGTTCTCTAATAATTCTCTCTTGTGCGGCATCTGCCCCCCAATTTGGTGGCTGATAAAGCTACACTACCATCAGCGGCACCCTAAAACTTACGCAGTTAGAGCGACACCATACTTTATTTTAACCTGAATTAATACACGCACGGTGCYRGCGCGCTAKCCAACCAAAAAGTCACGAACATCCAACAGTTTGATGTCGCTACGGTTTTGTAAATGCTCCCGAAACCAAGTGGTATGAGCGGCCCCAAAGATAATGAGAAACCGTTTGCCCTCATTTCTGTGTGCATCCAAGCCTTTCTCTACCAAGGCGTAGTGCGACCTGTTAATATTGGTCCACCCGCCTGGCCCGAGATCGTCATTAAGCAGGCGGTCGTATACGCCGAGGCCTTTTTTCGAAAGCATGTCATATGCTTCGCTATTGAGGAACCCCACATTGTCGCGCCCGCCCTCTTCAACAGCCTTGTTCATAGCCTCAATAGCAGCATGGTATGTTGCCATATCTTTTGTTCGCGCAGGGTCTTTCTCAAGCCGTTCAAAAGCAGCCCGGCGGTAGTTATTCATAGCCTCCGTCCATGCGGCCGCTGCTATAACTTCGAAATCCATAGTTTTACTGAGGTCAAAGACGACGCTTTTATATTCGGGAAAACGTACCAMGCGCGGCTCTGTAATTGCGCCTTCCGCGACAAAGCCTTTGATCGTTTTCTCGAGCCGGTTCGGCGGGATTTCTGTAATGATAAAATCGGGCTGGATGGTTTCGATAAGCCGTCGCGTGGTCTCGTTGGTTTCACTGCGGTGCGAAAGACCGAGCAGAATCACTTCATTTTGCGTCGTGGTCGCTGCAAATTCCGTTGGCCCCGGGATGCGTACCACATTCASTGTGTTGCTAACCTCGTTCGACACATACATGCGGTTTCCGTATATCCGCATTACGATGGGTTGTTTACCAACTGTTATGGTGCCGGTCACCGTCCGGCTGGCGGTGTCGACAATAGAGATTGTATCACCGCCCGCGTTGTTTACATAAGCATAGCGCCCATCTTCTCCTGTAACGACGGAAAACGGGCGCTCTCCAATACCGGCTTCAATTTCTGCCACCACTTCAAAAGATGCAGTGTTAAGGAAGGCAATTTTACCGTCTTTGCTACAAGTGACCATATAATGTGTTTGGTCATGCGTTARGGCCCCACCTTCGGGCGTACTGCACACCGGCGTTGTCGCCAGCGTTTTCTCGTTCAACAGATCAATCACAGTGACGGTATTGTCGTCGCGGTTAGGGATAAAGGCTAAAATGCCGTCACGGGTAACATCACCAGGATACGGTCGGTCACCAGTCTTATAGGTCTTAAGGAGTTCTTTTGTACCGGTATCAAACARCGTGAAACCATCGCCAAACTCACTGGTGATATAGGCAACACTACCCACCGCGTAAGGTGAGAACAAACTAGGGCCCTTGGGCACAGGCCACCGCTTACCGGGCTTTCCTTCGGCACTGTATGCCTCAAGGTAATCGCCTCGAAACGGCGCTACTATCCAGCCGCTGCCGCTCGCAATAAGATCAAGCGGCACATTTTCAACGGGCCATTTGGCATTGACAGTTAGCGTTTCTGCATCCAATATCCAAATCTCATTCTCGCCTGACATTGCCACATAAAGCAGCCCGTCACGCAAACGAAGGCCGTGCGGGTTTTCCCCGACCTTCACCGTAGCKAGCACCTCAAACGCATCAGTATCTGCAGCATCTGCAGCCACAGTCACACCCATAAAAGTCGCCAAAAGTGCCGTAAAAATACTCACCCAATGTCTCCCCGAAATAGACCCCATGCCCATGTCAATAGTGTGCGCGAGAACCATTTAGCGTACAAGGCGACAAGTTCGTGATAGCGGTGTGAACAACCCGGCAAAGGAAGGCACGCACAGGCAACTGGTTCCGTAAAACACCCACCGTAGGTGGGGAAACTGTTAACGCTTTTTATGGTATTATCTCTGGCACAACACTATTCACTGTTCGTCGCTTTATACGAATTAGCCTTGAATGCCGGTTGAAAGTAAAAGTGACATGCCAGAAAATATTCCAACCCACGCTGAAATGGTTCGAGACGTAATGGATGCGGTTCTTACCAAATTACCCAACATCCCAGCAGCCGAYCGGAGCCTAGTGGTTATTGCTTCGCTGGAGGCCATTGCRTCGATCGCAGCAGAAGAAGCCACTTTTCATTGCAAAGAGAAAGGCAAAGACAGAACAGGAGCGATTGACCGCATCGATAAATATGCATCCCTTTTTGTAGCGAACGCTGACCGCGCCCTACCTGAGACTTTTGAACCATTGACCTACAGCTGAAACACCGTGCCTCTACTGAAAAAAGCAAGCCAAATACCGTTTGAAATCAGACAATGACGAGCGACATATGCCAACGGAAAACGTCAGACAGATAGAATACGTACAAGAAATCGTCGATGCCGTGATTGAAAAAGTGGAGAGACTGCCGGTGGAAGATCGAAACCTTGTTTTAATTGCGTCCATTGAAGCAATAGCATCGATCGCGGCGATGGAGAGCATGGCACATTCGGAAGGCTCCAGTGATGATACTGCAGCTGCTAGCAGCAGAGTTGCTCACTATGTCAATTTATTTGCCGCGAGTGCGGAGCAAAACCTTAAATAACCCCGCATATCGGCGCGGTGCCAGCCAACAGCGTGGCTAAATTTATAGCTGCCGAGATAAAACCGAGGAACGCATGCCAGATGAAGCGCCCAAATACCTAGACCATGTGCACGAAGTTGTCAGTGTCGTGTTATCCAAAATTGATAAACTGCCGACAGCGGACCGAAGCCTTGTTGTTATMGCCTCAATAGAAGCAATCTCTTGGATTGCCGCCAAGGATGTCGCATCGCATATTCGGATGAAGGGATACGGGAGTGAGGAAGCTGAAGAACGTTGCAAAACCTACGTAGACCTATTTGAGCTGAATCTTAGRCGCGCCTTACCCGAAAATTACGGGCGACGCGGGTAAAGTCAGAACTTGGCCACCGAAGTAACATTTGGTTTCCTGTAGCCCGCCTAACCCCAAGTAACATGGTTTCTGGCTTTGGCGGACTACCAAGGTGACACAAATCATTGTTCCGCTGTCATTGCTGCTTCAATGAAACTTCCGTATGCAAATGTGCTTGAGGTATTGGTTTTGTGAAACCATCCATGATCTCTACCAGCGCTTCATCCCGCACCCATTTTGCAATCAGTTCACGGTGGTCTTCGCGGGACCCCACTCTTTGATCACCAAAAACACAGGCTACCAAAATCATTAAGTCGGTATGCTCTGGATGGCACTCAAGAAAAGCCAGGCTTTCAAACGCAACTGCTGGCGGATATGCCATATGCGGCGTGGGCGATACATCGCCAAGCGGTAACGCAAAATAGGGCACTTTTACATGGAGCAACTGCCGGTCCACTTTGGTATATGTGGCAACGCCCTCCCCAATTGGTTCGCCTTCTGAACCGCCATATTTTACCGTCTCGCCCATGCGTTCATAAGGCCAAGGCATACCGTCATAGCCATCGAAAGTCGTATGCTCAAGAAAGCCAGTAAGCCCAACGCAGCCTTTAATCAACGCATACTCTAAAATGGCGGAAAACAATTCACTAAATATTGGATTCCCAGCGTTACTTTGAAATGCAGGATCTAATACGAAAAAGCGGGACCACTCATAAACTTTTTGGTCTCGAGGCGGCATGCGAAGTGTGCACCAATCGCGGAAAATAGTATTTAGCTGGCTACCGGAAGCCGTCGGAACAAGCCTTATTCCGCCTATGATTTTAAGGTCTATATCCAGCTTCAAAAAGTAAACCGTTTCAGGCGTGTCAAACTGATCACGCTCCAACCCCAAAATGTTATCGAGTGCCTTCCAGCCTTTGCCCTCAACAAAAATATCGTACCGAATCTGGAACATCTGGACCAAGACATCGGTGTACATGTCGCGATTATGTTTGTTGATGATATGTATCATTGTAGCCCTGCCTTTTCAAACGTCTAATAGCTTACGTTTAGCTAATCAACTTACCCCTGAGGGCGTTAGAAGCAACTAAAAACAGCAAACTCATTGCGAGCAGTGTCTCATTGCCATATTCAGCCTAGTCGTAGTAATGCCCGCAGAAAGCCCCCGCACTTCCCTGCAAACATCAAACGCAATTAGGCAGCTTTGCGAAGGTCCGTGATTTGGAACTGGCTCAAAACCGGTGAGCTCAATTTAAACTGTGTACGCAAAGAATAGAGCCGCTCCAGTGACGGCGCATAGGAATAACACGCTGCATCCGTCACCCCCATTTGCATTGTTTCCCCTGCCCAAACCGGGTCCCCCAGCATCCTATTGGCAATAGGTGTTATGTAGGTATTCTGCACGCTTAGAAACTCAGAAATGCCGTTCATCATACCAAATTCTAGCACGGCACTTGATAGGCACGCGATAAGCCTGCCCTGCATCGCTTTGTTCTTGCCTATCTTATCTTTGGCAAGGGCGAACCGCGAAAGATCCCAAATTCCGCTATCAGAAACCAATCCAATTTCCTCAAGTAGTTCGGGGAAAACCTCGGCGGTCATATAGGGACGTGTTGTTGGCATCATCCGCCAAGTCCCAAGAACGTCCCCATTATCTTCCATCGCGACAAGGTGAAGTGCCTGCTCGTCATATTTGTCGAACTCACGGCCATTCACATGTGGCAATCCCCAACCGAGCCACTCGTTGAAGTTTTGATGTCTTATTTGAAAAACTTCGTCCATCACGTGTTCAAAGTTTGGTCGGTTTTCTGGTGTTAGTAACGTTACATACATTTGACGTCTCCCTGTTGTTGTCAGCAACAGAGTGACTCAATTAGTAGGGGGAATGCATCCCGCTGAACGGGTGGGGTTGCTACCTCATAGGGTGTATTTTAGATGGGAAAAATAATTTTAAGTTGCGTTGCTTTAACAGCAGCATGGATTTTCCCGCGCACCTGTAACTTTTTTGCAGCCGATTGAATGTAGCTATTCACGGTATTTGCAGTAAGAGTGCCACCAAGAATAAGTGCAATTTCCGTGTTGGTTTTCGACACGGCGGCCCAAGTCAAACACTCAATTTCACGGGGCGATAAGTGCGGAATGTGGGCTCGTTCGTCCATCAGGCCCGTAAGTTTTGCCTGTGCCGCAATCCCAACTAAATCCATATCATGCCTAAACATGCGCATACTCTCGTTAAAGTCGTTTACATCCCGATTATAAAAACAAGCTGTAGAGTAGGTGTAGCCGCTATCGTTGGTTACAGTATTATAGCCCTGATTGAGGCCAAAATCTCGAGCTTCCTGCATCAATAGTTTCTGTGCCTTGGATAACCGTGAGGCGGCGATGCAATCTTCCCATGTAAAGGATTTTCCGCCGTACATTGCACGGTAGGCAATTGGATCGAAATGAAGGTAGCCGCTTTTATTATAGTGGTCCATCCAACCTTTCGGCCGATTATCCAGAAAAGTCATACCGCGTGTGGGGCTAATATTTATAGCATATGCACCGTCCATACCGACATGCGCTGCAAATCGCTCTAGGCATTTATGCAAAGTCTCTGGATCTTTGACGCCCGCAATTTCATGTAAGACATCTTCGGTACGCACGACATTCCCCGAATTTTCAAGGCTAGAAACACAACGCAACAGCACAACCATAGCCTACACAGCAGCATCTGCCAATAGACGCGCTGACTGTCCCACGAATGAGGGCAACACTCAGTTTCAAAAATTACGGAAAAAACCCATAAGCGCCCACTATATGTAGACTTAACTGACCTTTTCAGCCTGTATATGCACCCAAGAATTACAACTTATCCTTCATCTCACAAAAGCGTCAACTCTGGAATAGGACCAATTCACATCAAAGGGTTTATAGAGTCGCTCGAAAACTAACCGTCAATACATCACAAAGAGAGAATAATTTGCCGCTAGTATCCCAAGTTGGGTCTAAGCCATTTCTCGGCCTGCGTCACGTCAACGGCTCTTCGCTTAGCGTAATTCTTAACTTGGTCATTTGAAATTTTACCAACACCGTAATAATGAGCCTCGGGGTGAGCAAAATAATAACCTGAAACCGCCGCCGTTGGCAGCATTGCGAAGCTTTCGGTTAGTTCTATACCCGTCAATTGGCCAGCATTCAATAACCGGAACAGTTCGGGTTTCTCGGAATGATCTGGGCATGCAGGATAGCCCGGCGCAGGGCGAATACCCTGATAGCGCTCTTTGATCAGCTCTTTGTTGCTTAGTTTCTCATCTGACACATAACCCCAAAGCTCAGTCCGAACGCGCTCATGCATATGTTCTGCAAATGCTTCAGCCAGACGGTCAGCAAGCGCTTTGAGCATTATCTCACTATAGTCGTCATGGTCCGCTTTAAAGCGCTCAATATGAACATCAATACCGTGACCAGAGGTAACCGCGAAACCGCCCATCCAATCATCAGGGCCGCCTTCAGGCGCGATAAAATCAGCCAGACAATCGTTGGCCCGTCCCGCGCGTTTTTCGATCTGCTGCCTTAAGCAGTGAACAACGGACAGTTCTTCCGTCCGGCTTTCATCGGTATAAAGCGTAATATCCTCGTCTTTCGCAGACGCAGGCCAAAAYCCRAYTACRCCTTTMGCGGTYAGCCAYTTCTCATYGATRATTTTCTTCARCATYGCCTKAGCGTCCGCGAACAAGCTGGTCGCGCTTTCGCCAACAACCTTGTCCGTTAGAATAGCAGGGTAATTGCCCGCAAGCTCCCACGTCCGGAAAAACGGTGTCCAATCAATTCGCTCAGCAATCACCGCGAGCGGGTAATCATCAAAAGCCTTGGCACCTGTAAAGCTTGGCTTCTTCGGCGTGTAAGTATCAAACGACACTTTCGCCCGATTTTTGCGTGCGCGTTCGAGCGGTATAAGCCTGTCTATTTTTGGCTTGGCCAAACGCTTGCGAACAATCTCTTCATATTCCGCACGTGTTGACGTAACAAAGTCTGCTTTTAGCTCGTCGGACATCAGCGTACTTGCAACACCCACCGCGCGTGAAGCATCCAGCACGTAGGCGGTTGGGCCAGAATAAGCTGGCGCAATTTTCACRGCAGTATGCACCTTGCTGGTAGTTGCCCCGCCAATAAGCAGCGGTACGGTCATACCCAAGCGCTCCATCTCTTCAGCCACAGTGACCATCTCGTCCAGCGACGGCGTGATAAGACCCGAAAGCCCGATCATATCTGCGCCAACATCTTTGGCGGTTTTAAGAATGAGCGCCCAAGGCACCATCACGCCCATATCGATTACTTCATAATTGTTACATTGCAGAACCACGCCGACGATGTTCTTACCGATATCATGCACATCACCCTTAACAGTGGCCATCAGGATCTTGCCTTTGGCTGCAGCGCCTTTTTCTTTGGCCGCTTCAATGAACGGCTGCAAGTACACTACCGCTTTTTTCATCACCCGCGCAGACTTCACCACCTGCGGCAAGAACATTTCGCCAGCACCGAACAAGTCACCCACCACATTCATGCCGTCCATCAGCGGGCCTTCGATCACCTGAATRGGGCGATCGAACTGCTGGCGGGCTTCTTCAGCATCATCTTCGATATAGTCGCTGATACCCCTCACCAGCGCATGCTCGAAACGCTTAGCGACAGACTGTTCCCGCCAGGAAAGGTCTTCCTTTTTCTCTTTGATAATGCCTTTATATTCGTCCGCCACATCAAGTAAGCGGTCTGTCGCATCGTCGCGCCGATTGAGGATCACATCCTCTACCCGCTCTTTCAAGTCAGCAGGAATGTCAGAATAAACTGTAAGCTGACCAGCGTTTACAATGCCCATATCCATACCCGCACGTACGGCATGGTACAAAAACACACTGTGCATGGCCTCGCGTACTGGGTTGTTGCCGCGGAACGAGAAAGACACATTCGAGACACCGCCAGATACCTTCACATACGGCAAATGGGTTTTAATCAGGCGCGTAGCTTCGATGAAATCAACGCCGTAATTATTATGTTCTTCGATCCCCGTTGCCACAGCAAATATATTGGGATCAAAAATAATATCTTCCGGCGGAAAACCAACTTCGTTCACAAGCACATCGTATGAGCGCTTACAGATATCGAACTTACGTTCGATGCTATCGGCCTGACCGTCTTCGTCAAACGCCATAACAACGGCTGCTGCGCCGTAGCGCATGATCATTTTTGCGACCTTAACGAAGGGCTCTTTRCCCTCTTTCAGGCTGATCGAATTTACAATCGCCTTRCCYTGCACGCATTTYAGCCCCGCCTCAATCACRGWCCATTTTGARCTATCAATCATGATCGGCACSCGSGAGATATCAGGCTCGGAMGCRATCARRTTGAGGAAACGCGGCATGGCYTCYTCMGCATCCAACATCGCGTCRTCAAAGTTGATATCAATGATCTGRGCGCCRCCTTCMACTTGRTCCCGYGCAACGCTWAGCGCYTCATCRTASTTCTCTTCAAAAATYAGCTTTTTGAATTTGGCMGAACCMGCAACATTGGTGCGCTCGCCGATATTTATAAATTGCGCAATTGGCTTAGACATATTTTTTACTCAACAGGAACAACGGAGGCGATTTCGACAGGATCGATGCCTGACAAGCGCATTATGGGTTCTACAGATATAATCTCGCGCGGCGGGTGCTCAGCCATTGCATCAGCAATAGCGCTTATATGCTCCGGCGTAGTGCCGCAACACCCGCCAACGATGTTAAGCAAGCCTTCTTTTGCCCAGTCATTCAGCAAGCCTGCTGTCATCTCAGGCGTCTCAACATATTCGCCCATTTCGTTCGGTAGACCCGCATTTGGGTATATACAAACGCGTACGTCGGCAATCGCTGAAATTGTAACTGCGTGCGGGCGTAAATGTTCCGCACCAAAAGCACAGTTAAGCCCCACGGCAAACGGCTTCACATGGCGCACACTGTGCCAGAAGGCTTCTATAGTCTGACCTGACAAGTTCCTGCCCGACATATCCGTGACCGTACAGGACATGAATACCGGCAACGTCATGTCTTTTTCTTCAAAGACAGTTTCGGTAGCGAATATCGCAGCTTTGGCATTCAGCGTATCAAACACTGTCTCGATCAGTATGATATCCACGCCTCCTTCGATCAGCCCCTCTACTTGCTCCTTATAGGAKGCGACTACCTGGTCAAAAGTAACYGTCCGRTAGCCCGGRTTATCCACATCTGGCGAAACTGACAAAGACTGGTTCATAGGGCCAATCGATCCAGCTACAAAYCTAGGCTTGTCAGGCGTTTTTGCTGTCCAKTCRTCMGCAACCCTACGGGCGAGCTTTGCYCCTTCAAGRTTCATCTCGTACGCRAGTTCTTCCATGTCATAATCWGCCATRGAAATTCGWGTAGAATTGAACGTGTYTGTCTCGATAATATCTGCGCCCGCTTCAAGAAACGCGTCATGAATTTGGGTAATAATGTCGGGGTTACTKARGACMAGCAGRTCGTTRTTGCCYTTSASRTCMGANGGCMWRNTCRGCRAARCGCSKGCCYCKGWAATCRGCTTCWNCYARSWYGTNKSTYCTGGATCATSGTGCCCATAGCACCGTCCATGATCAAAATGCGTTTATCGCAAAGTTCAGCCAGCTGTGCGGCAATATCAGTCACCGTAATTCTCCTGCACCGGCTGGTGCGCGCAGGCCCAGCATATGACAGATCGCAAAAGTAAGCTCTGCTCTGTTCAGCGTATAAAAATGAAAATCTCTCACACCACCCGCATGAAGACGACGACACATCTCGCTGGCCACTGAAGCTGCTACCAATTTGCGTGTCTCAGGGCGCGCGTCCAAACCTTCAAACATATCGCCCAACCATTTTGGCAAAGTCATTCCGCAAGCTGCAGTAAACCTTTGCAGCGTTTGAAAATTTGTCACAGGCAGTATGCCCGGGATAATTGGCACATTGATGCCGTAGCTCTCACAGTGGTCCATAAAACGGAAATAACTATCGGCCTCAAAGAAACACTGAGTAATCGCACGGGTGGCCCCTGCGTCGATCTTGCGCTTCAAATTATCAAGGTCTGCTGCTAGATTGGGGCTGTCAGGATGTATTTCAGGATAAGCCGCAACCGAGATATCGAAATCGCCGATCGCTTTAACACCCGCAACAAGCTCCGCTGCATTTTGGTAGCCGTCT
>JAESRJ010000144.1 GCA_016764715.1 Kordiimonadaceae bacterium
TCAAGTCCCTTATTCATCATAGTCGCAGAATCGACTGAAATTTTAGCCCCCATGTCCCAATTCGGGTGGGCGACAGCCTCAGACGGTTTAATGGCGGCAAACGTCGCGCTATCCCGGCGAAGAAACGGCCCACCAGACGCCGTTAGGACAAGCCTTTTCACCGTGTTGGTATGGTCAACATCGAAAACCTGAAAAATGGCGTTATGCTCAGAATCGACAGGGAGCAAACGAGCACCGTGTTTCGACACTTCCTGCATCATCAAATCACCGGCACAAACCAAACATTCTTTGTTCGCCAAGGCGACCGTTGTGCCCGTACGTACAGCCGCAAGCGTTGGGGCCAGCCCTGCCGCACCAACGATAGCCGCCATAACGATGTCTGCCGGCATTGCTGCAGCGCAAGCAAGTGCTTCGGCTCCCGCAGCACATTCAATCCCGGTGCCCGCAAGCGCCTCTTTAAGTTCAGCGTATTTTTCCTGCCGACCGACTACGACAACCGCGGGCCGAAACTCATTAGCCAAGGCCACGAGTTCTTGCACCCGGCTGTTGGCCGTTAACGCAACAACACTAAAGTTTTCTGGGGACCTACGCACCAGATCTAGCGTGCTAAGACCGACCGAGCCCGTTGCCCCAAGAACAGTGATCGATTTATGAGAGGCCGAGTTCATGAGGGGACCACAATAAACCAAGAAGTCTGCCAGAGGAATAACAGGACAACAGCTGGAGCCACAAAAACGAGACCATCCACCCGGTCTAATAAGCCTCCGTGACCTGGTATAAGGGCGCCCGAATCTTTGACATCAAAGTGACGTTTGATGCCACTTTCCACCAAATCCCCAATTTGGGCCCAAACCGCCAACAAAGCAGAAACTAAAATGATCGTGGTTGCCGAAGCCATCACGTCTAAAGTGATATGGAACAAATACCCGATGATTGCGCTAAGCAGCATACCGCCGAGTAGACCCGACCAGGTTTTCTTAGGGCTTAATCGCGGCGCTAACTTTGGCCCGCCGATGTTCTTGCCAAATACGTAACCGCCCACGTCTGTCGCGAAAACTACGAATAAAACCCAGGTTACTAAGGGCCAATGATCGACGCCGCGTAGCCAAGTCAAAGACAAAATCGGCATACCGACATATCCTATGCCAGCTATAAACCACCCTACCTGCGAGCTTATGGGTGACTTTACTATTATGGCTCCAACCAATGTCGATACGGCTAAAAATGATAAGGCAGGTACAAAATTGACCGTCGCCTGCCAAAAAACAATGGCCTCAATCGCAACAAGAGTGCTAATCGTTGCTAGGAAAAAAAGCCCATTTTTGGTAATCGTTAAACTGACCCATTCTGTCGCCATTAAAACACCGCCCAAGGTCAGAAAGGCAACAAAGTACCATCCGCCAAAATATACAGCRCCCAACACGATAGGCAGCAAAGTCAGTGCAGAAACCACGCGCTGGAACAGATTTTGGGATAATCCTAATGGCATAATATTGGTTTAACTACGGGCTACCATTATGGCCGCACACCGTAGCGCCTTTCTCTCGTCGCAAAAACCTCCACGGCTGATGCAAAATGTTCTTTGGTGAAATCTGGCCACAAAGTATCGACAAATAGAAACTCAGAATAGGCGACTTGCCACAGCAAGAAATTTGACAGCCGTTGCTCGCCGCTCGTGCGGATGATCAAATCTGGGTCAGGGATATCGTGGGTGAACAGCTCCCGCTCAAACTGCTCTTCCGTTAACTGTTCAATATCAAGGTCCCCAGCAACTGCCTTAAGGGCCACGGCTTTCGCTGCCTGTAAAATCTCGTCGCGAGAACCATATGAAAGCGCGATCACTAACGTTAAGCGTCGATTATTTTTCGTAAGGTCTTCAGCTTTTACAATGCTTTTCTTTATTTCAGCGGATAGCCGATCTCGGTTTCCAATAAYCCGAAGGCGGACACCCTCTTTATGCAGCGATTTTATTTCCCGGGTGAGATAAAGCTTYAAAAGCCCCATYAAATCGGAAACCTCTGCYGGYGGGCGGTTCCAGTTTTCAGACGAAAACGCATAAAGCGTTAAATATTCAACGCCAGCATCTACTGCGCCCTCAATGGCACCCCGAACAGCCTCTGCACCGCGCTTGTGGCCCATTGCCCGCGCCAAAGCATGCTTACTGGCCCAGCGGCCATTACCGTCCATCACAATAGCTACATGACGTGGGATATCTTGAGATTTACTCATGGGATCAATCGAAGAAGCAGCCAGAGACATACTTAAACCTGCATAATTTCTTTTTCTTTGGATGCCAACGTTGTATCGATGGTCTTAACACTTGCGTTCGTTAGATCTTGCACTTCATCTGAGTACATTTTGTGATCGTCTTCACTAATCTCTTTTTCTTTCTCGAGCTTTTTCAGCACATCCATCCCGCTTTTCCGGACATTGCGGATAGAAATCCGCGCCTGCTCCGCATATTTAGCGGCCACTTTGGCAAGTTCCGCACGGCGTTCTTCGTTAAGCTCAGGAATAGGAATACGGACAAGTTGGCCGTCAAACATAGGGTTGAGGCCAAGCCCGGAATTTCGAATAGCCTTTTCAACGGCTTGGGCATTCCCTTTGTCCCACACCTGAACAGATAGCATACGAGCTTCAGGTACAGACACAGTCGAGATCTGGTTTAGCGGCATCATCGAGCCGTATACGTCCACAGTTATCGAATCTAAAAGGCCCGTGGTGGCACGGCCAGTCCGAAGGCCCGCATATTCGTGCTTCAGCGCATCAACTGCGCCCTTCATCCGACGTTCGATATCGTCTAAATCAATCTCTTCMGTCATAGCCTTAYCCTTCRCTCACTGTTGTGCAGGTGCCGCCGCCTTGCAGTACCTTTACAAACTCATCTTTCTTCTGAATTGAGAAGACCACGATCGGGATATTGTTTTCCCGGCTTAATGATATAGCAGATGCGTCCATAACCTTCAGGTCTTGGCGCAACACGTCCATATAGGAAAGGCTTTCATACCGAACCGCGTCAGGATTGGTTGCCGGGTCAGCATCATAAATACCATCAACTTGCGTCCCTTTAAGTAGGGCGTCGCAGTTCATTTCAGCAGCCCTAAGTGCTGCTGCGGTATCTGTGGTAAAGAAAGGGTTACCTGTACCCGCTGCAAATATCACAACYCGGCCWCGCTCCAAGTGCCTAATGGCACGTCTGCGAATATAWGGCTCGCTCACGCTTGCCATCGGRATTGCRGAYAGCACGCGCGTGTCCACGCCAAGCGTTTCGAGCGAATTCTGCAAAGCCAGCGCGTTCATTACCGTCGCAAGCATTCCCATGTAATCAGCGGTGGATCGGTCGAGGCCTTCTGCTGCGCCTTTAAGGCCGCGGAAAATATTRCCGCCGCCAACTACAATGCATACTTCCACCCCAATTTCGCGGGCGTGCTTCACTTCGCGTGATACGCGTGTGGCCGTATCGGGATCAATACCGTAAGCCCCCTCACCCATTAAGGCTTCACCGGACAATTTCAGTAGAACACGTTTATACTTAGGCGCTGATGACATGCTTAGTTTTCTCCCCGACTACCCATGTTGCTGGGCGCAGCTTATCCGCTTCACTTACATAAGGCTAGCTTGTTTAAGACATAAATTGTCGATATTCATAGRCCCASCTTCTCCCTACMYACATGCGCGTGGRAAAAAGGCTGAAGACAGCAAAAAACCCGCAGGAYTGCCCGCGGGTTTTTTGATTTTTCTCAACAGTTAGGCGCCTGCTACAGCGGCAACCTCAGCAGCAAAATCTTCTTCTTTTTTCTCGATGCCTTCACCAATTTCCATACGAACAAAGGAAACCAGTTCAATTGATGTGCCTGCTTCTTTAGCAGCCGCTTCAATAACGCCAGAGATTTTGGTCTCKCCGTCAATAACGAATATCTGGCTTAGCAGCACGACTTCTTCAAGGTAYTTGCGCATCCGGCCAACAATCATTTTCTCGATGATGTTTTCAGGCTTGCCACTTTCGCGTGCTTTATCCATCTGGACCTGCTTCTCGCGCTCTAGAACTGCAGGGTCAAGACCGGCTTCGTTCAATGAAGCAGGGTTAGCAGCAGCAATATGCATGGCCAACTGTTTACCAAGCGGCGCAAGCACGTCTTCACTTGCTGAAGACTTAAGTGCTACCAGAACTGCGATCCGGCCAAGGCCATCAACCACAGCGCCGTGAATATAAGAAGCAACCGWGCCCTCTTCAACTTCAAGAATAGTGGCRCGGCGAATATTCATATTCTCACCGATAGTAGAGATATTCCTTGTAAGAACCTCTGCCACTGTCTCCGTAGCGCCCGGATATGTCTCACCAGAGAGGGCTTCAATATCGACCTTACCGGTTGAAAGTGTCAGTCCCGCAAGGTCACGTACAAAGCCTTGGAACTGGTCGTTGCGGGCCACAAAATCGGTTTCAGAGTTGACCTCAATCACCGCAGCTTTATTGCCACTGGCCGCCACGCCGACAAGACCTTCAGCTGCAATACGGCCAGATTTTTTGGCAGCAGCCGCGAGGCCTTTTTTGCGGAGCCAATCAACTGCGGCATCAACATCACCGTCAACTGCAGAAAGGGCCTTTTTACAATCCATCATGCCTGCGCCTGAAATTGTGCGCAGTTCTTTTACGAGAGCGGCAGTAATCTGTGCCATGTCGGTATCCTTAAATAGAGAATAAGCTCATAAAATTTCAGGTGTCACTTATGCAAATCTGCAAAAAGAAACACCTGAAAAAAGGCTCAGTTATTGAGTTAAGCAGTCGCTTTTGCTGTAGCTTCTGCAGGTGCAGCGGCTTCTTCAGCCGGAGCTTCTGCAGGTGCAACGGCTTCTTCAGCTGGAGCTTCCTTTGCTGCCGGAGCTTCCTCGGCAACTGGCGCAGCTTCTTCAGCAGGCGCCTCTGCAATAACTTCTTCAACTGGCGCAACTACAGCACCGAGGTCAACGCCCTGAGCAGTGAGTTCAGCCTGAATGCCGTCAAGTACAGCTTCAGCGATCAGGTCACAGTAAAGGCGAATAGCGCGYGTCGCGTCATCGTTACCAGGGATTGGGTATTCGATATTCTCTGGCTTAGAGTTTGTATCAATCACGCCAACAACTGGGATTTTCAAACGAACGGCTTCTGCAATTGCAATGTCGTCACGGTTTGTATCAACCACAACAATAATGTCCGGCAGGCCGCCCATGTCCTGGATACCACCAAGAGACAATTCAAGCTTGTCACGCTGGCGGGTCATCTGAAGCATTTCTTTCTTCGTTAGACCAGCATGTTCATTGTTCAGCTTTTCGTCGTACATTTTAAGGCGCTTGATAGACTGGCTGATTGTCTGCCAGTTGGTCATCATGCCGCCAAGCCAACGGTGGTTCACATAATATTGGCCACAACGCTTAGCCGCTTCAGCAATGATCGGCGACGCTTGGCGTTTCGTACCAACAAAAAGAACCCGACCACCGCGCGCTGCAACATCGCGAACAGCTTGAAGTGCGCGTGTCATGAACGGAACAGTTTGTGAAAGATCGATAATATGAACACCATTACGCTCACCGAAGATATACGGTGCCATTTTGGGGTTCCAGCGATGTTTTTGGTGTCCGAAGTGTACGCCTGCTTCGAGGAGCGCGCGCATGTCTACTACTGGCATTGCCATGTCATTTATTCCTTTTCCGGTTTTTCCTCCGCAGGGCTGCGCCTCARTCTYTGAGACACCGGATGGCGGCTTAGCAACTCACTAAGTAGCCGTCCCCACGTGTGAAGTTGCGCCCGTATAGGCTTTAGAGCCGCAAAGAGCAAGGGGTTTTTGTGCTATTTTGGTGTTTCGACTTTAAGTTCTCTTGTGGTTGCAGTGGTCACCCCGTAACCAGACGCTTCGTCTATTGTCAATTTAACGCCTTGCGCGTCTTGCGCAACAACCGGAAGCGTACGCACCACAACACTTTCTCGAGCCTGCTGCAACGCTTCTGCTACCGTCTCTGCCCGCGCAAGTTTCATCAAATTTAACCGTGTCGGGAACATAAGCGGGACCTGGTCATTGTCCCAGTCCGCTAGCAATAGCTTGGGGCACACCCAGCGCAGCGACACTGCCTCCACACCGTCGTGTTTAGCTTCCTGCCCGTTATGCGCTGCAATAAAGAAATGAGTATCGAAGCGGCGCGGCAACGGTTCTGGCGTGACCCAATGCGCAAAAGGCACAATATCCGCGATATTAAGGCAAGCACCCTCAGCTGTTAGAGCAGCAGAAAACTCAAGATCGGGATCAAGAGAACTCGCCTCAACTGTCAGCGCTACCGCGGCTTCCTCGTAAAGCTCTCGCAGAACACCAATGCGAAAAGCAGCGCCCTCAGCAGCAGCATCGCCGTTGGTTAAACCTTCCCATACTGCTGGGTTGCCATCCCTTGCATCAATCTTGCCGCCAGGAAAAACAAAGGCGCCCGGCGCGAACCGCATGGTTTTAGCACGCTCCATCATCAACACTTCAAGGCCTTGCTCGCTGTCGCGTACCAACAGAATTGATGCAGCAGGCAGCGGCGTTGCAATTRGTCTCTCGTCACTCATACTAAACTTCTTCCACAGTTAGAACGCCCATCTCAGCTGCAATCGCTTGCTTTAACTCAGGTGTAATTTTAAAGCGTCCTTTCAAGTGAAATTCTGCAAAACGGGTTCCTTCATGCACTGGCACACGGATAGTGACCTTGCCTTTCCCGCCTGCTTTACGGTCAAAAACAGCTTTCATGGGCGCGAATGCACTTTCGCTTTCCACTTCAACAATCAAGCCTTTATCTGACTGAGCAGCCACTTGCTCCAAGCTTTCCATACCACGGCAGGACAATCCGATAGTTTCGTCTTCGTCCCGTTTGCGAATTTGCACAGACACGACAAGCGGCGCGCCCTCTTCTGCCAAGGCGCGCATTTGGTCCAGGCTGTCTTCAAACGCCATTATCTCGAAAGCATCGGTGCGGTCAGAAAGTGTTAGCCGGCCAAATTTATTGTTTCGCTTAGTCAAGCCTTCCCGGTAACCAAGTATCGCCCCCGCCATACGAACAGTCTGGCCGATAAGCCCAGCGTCAGAAAATACTTCGCGCGCTGATATAATACGTTCTCGCTGCAAAACAGTTTCGTAACTATCCAGTGGATGGGCGGAGATATAAAAGCCAACAGCTTTCCGCTCTTCGTCCAGCATCTGCATGTCGGTCCATTTTTTTGCCACAGGCAGCGCGGGCCGATCAACTGTCACGGCCATATCACCGCCAAACAAGTTAGATTGATCACTTTCGCGCTCGCGCGCCTCAGTTTGAGCAACTCGCATCACAATCTCAGCCGCGGCGAACGCTGTTGCACGCTCAGGCAACAAGCTATCGAAAGCCCCAGCGGCAGCCAAGCGCTCCATCTGGCGTTTATTGAGGAATTGCGGATCAATACGCTCAGCAAAATCGAAAATGTCTTCAAACTTGCCGTTCTCTTCACGCTCTGCGATCACGGCTTCCATCGCTTTTTCGCCTACGCCCTTGATAGCCCCTAGCGCGTAGCGCACGCCGAAATTATGCCGAGGATCGTCCGCGTCTTCACAGTAGTTCTCTGGCGCTTGCTCAACAACAAAAGGAACTTCAGAATGGTTGATATCTGGCAACAGAAGCGGAATTTCCATCCGCTGCAATTCTTGCTTAAACGCAGCCAACTTATCGGTATTGCCCATATCTAGCGTCATGATAGCGGCCATAAATTCGGCGGGGTAGTTGGCCTTCAAAAAGGCCGTATGGTAGGCCACAAGGGCATACGCCGCCGCATGGGATTTATTAAAGCCGTACGACGCAAATTTGGTAACAAGGTCAAAGATATAGCTGGCTTTTTCATCTGGAATACCGCGCTCTACAGCACCTTCACAGAAGCGGCCACGCTGCTTATCCATCTCTTCTTTAATCTTTTTACCCATCGCACGCCGCAGGATATCAGCTTCGCCGAGGCTGTAGCCGGACATGACCTGTGCGATCTGCATCACCTGTTCCTGGTAGATGATAACACCGTACGTCTCGCCCAAAATTTCCGATAGAATGGGATGTGGGTATTCCACTTCCTCACGGCCATGCTTCCGCTCAACATAGGTCGGGATATTGTCCATCGGGCCTGGGCGGTACAGCGCCACCAGCGCAATGATATCCTCGAATTTATCCGGCTTCAGCCCTTTCAGCACCGAGCGCATGCCCGTACTCTCAAGCTGGAACACACCAGAGCTTTCACCGGCTTGCAGTAAAACGTAGGTGGCCGGGTCATCAAGTGGCACAGCCTCTAGGTCCACCGTAATGCCACGTTCTTTTATGTAGGCTAACGCTTTATCAAGAACTGTCAGCGTTTTCAGGCCAAGGAAATCAAACTTTACCAAACCCGCCTGCTCTACCCATTTCATATTGAACTGGGTTACAGGCATATCCGATTTCGGATCGCGGTACAGGGGCACCAATTGGTCAAGCGGGCGGTCGCCAATAACAACACCAGCCGCATGTGTCGAAGAATGGGCATAAAAGCCCTCTAACTTAAGCGCCCGCTCCATCACCCGCGCCGTTAGCTCATCCGTTTGAATTTCGTGCTGTAGCCTCGGCTCGCTATCGATTGCTTCCTGAAGTGTCATAGCACTACCAGGTTCGTTCGGGATCATTTTCGACAGGCGGTCAGTGGCACCGTGGTGCTGCTGCATCACGCGGCCGCATGCTTTAACAACAGCGCGGGCCTGCAGTTTACCAAAAGTGATAATCTGCGCCACACGGTCGTATCCGTACTTATCCTGCACATATTTTATCACCAGCCCGCGTTTATCCTGGCAAAAATCGATGTCGAAATCGGGCATGGATACGCGTTCAGGGTTCAAGAACCGCTCAAACAGTAAGGAAAACCGCAAGGGGTCAAGGTCCGTGATTTTAAGAACCCACGCAACAACCGACCCCGCACCGGACCCGCGGCCTGGCCCGACAGGGATTAGCTCATCTTTCGCCCACTGGATAAAATCGGCAACGATTAGGAAGTACCCCGGGAAACCCATCTGGTTGATGATGCCTAGCTCGAAATCCAGACGGTCCCAATAGGGCTTTTCCCAMTCTTGATCTTCCCCCGGTGAAGTACCGTCGGCTTTGGCTTTAAAATCTAAACGCTCGCGCAGGCCTTTTCTAGAATCGTCGCGCAGCATATCAGCTTCCGAAACATCGAGATCGCCAGTAAAATTAGGCAGGAGCGGGTCRATCATCTCGACTTTAACATTACACCGTCTAGATATTTCTATYGTATTTTCAATGGCTTCTGGGATGTCTCTAAAGAGATTAATCATCTCCTCCGAGGTTTTGAACCGGTACTCTGGGTTAAGTCGGCGTCTGTCGGTTACAGCAACATAGGTGCTATCCGCCATACACAGCAACGCGTCATGCGCTTCATACATATCGATGCCAACAAAGTACGGCTGGTTAGTTGCGACGAGCGGTAATTCCAGCTTGTAAGCCAGATCCATCATGGCTTCCTCGGTTTGYTGCTCARTTTCTTCRCCGTGGCGTTGCAGCTCAAYATAGAGCCGGTCGCCGAAAAGTTCCTTCAGCTCAGAAAGGCACGCCTCTGCGCCTTCAGGGTTGTTTTGCATCAAAAGCGCGGCGATTGGCCCATTGGGGCCGCCCGTCAAACAGATCAAGCCTTCTGTCTGGCCTTTAAGTTGCTCAATAGGGAACCGCACRCCGTCTTGCACATCACTGTCGAGGTGTGCTTGGGAAACGATTTTCATCAGGTTCCTGTAACCCGCATCATTTTGAGCCAGCAAAACCAGGCAGTGTGGCCGTTCTGGTCTTTTTTTGCCCCGTTCCTGCGCTTTGCTGCGGATGTTTTTCACAAACAGGGTCACACCAACAATAGGCTGCACACCAGCACCGCTTGCCACTTCAGAAAATTCCAGCGCACCAAACATATTATTAGTGTCTGTCATGGCCACGGCAGGCATTTTAAAGCCCACACACTGCTTAACCATGTCTTTTACATGTATCGCCCCCTCAGAAAGCGAATAAGCCGTATGTGTGCGCAGGTGTACGAATTCCGCATGACCCATGAATGTCTACTCCAAACAAAAAACCTAGCGCCAAACGCCCATCATCGCGCCTATCAGCATCATGGCAATGATCACACTGCCCATATGAATAAGAAAATGCCGCAACGTTTTATTCTCAAACGCATAATTCGGGAAAGTACCCCCGCCGATTATTAGCACAGCAATAATAAACCCTGTCATCATGCCACCTTGCCAGCCGCCATCGCGGAAAGCGGGCATTGCCAAGATAAAAGCCAGCCCTGCACTCAAGAAGAAGGCCGCGATAAAACTTTTGCCCATCGCAGCAGTGGGATTACCAGCCGCACGTACTTCTTCTTCTGTCATACCCATTTCGGCCATCCATGCTTTTCCAGCGATTGGACCGTACCAAAGAC
Organism: Kordiimonadaceae bacterium; assembly: GCA_016764715.1. GTDB lineage: Bacteria > Pseudomonadota > Alphaproteobacteria > Sphingomonadales > Kordiimonadaceae > Kordiimonas. The sequence continues at coordinate 10,466 of JAESRJ010000144.1, forward strand.
CACCCACCAGCATGTAARGCACTGCGCCTGCCGGTATTGTCAGCCAATTAATATTCTGAATTGCAATATCGATCACCGAAAGTCCCCTCTWCCTGAGTATGATCTGACCACCCAAGGAAGAGACTAACCGGGTGGCCCGTTTTGCTCAAGTGCCGTTATACCGTCGCCGCCTATTCTTTATAAGACAAGTCTAGCGATCTCAATTCTGTAGCCGCCTGAACGTTAAAATTTCGAACAACCACTTGTAATATCCAATCACGAAGTAAGTGATTTGACTTTTCCTCTATGATTGTAAAAAATATACCATTAGTTGAGAGTGGTTCGATCGATTTAACTGAAAGAGCGTTTCATGAAAAAAGAAACTCAAAAGTCCATGCGTGTTTTTGCACGCCAAGTCGCCACAACCTTATCCACCAAAGAAGAAAAAAGTGTCAGCGGCGGCGTGGCACTCGGCCCGATTGGGCCACCACCCCCAGGACCCTTTAATGCCGTATGCACTGGCATGCCGGGAAATTCAACTTGCTTCGTCCCAGCGACAGGTTCAACTTTCGCTGACTAACATACGTGCCCTATACGGTGGCACGGCACTGTCACCCTATGGGGCACGGGGTATAATTTCGGAGCCTATTGCTCGATGAGAACGCCGTCTTTCAGCAGGAACTGACGATCGAGTTTTGATGCTAAGTCCCGGTCGTGCGTGGCGATMAGCGCCGACATACCGCGGCTTTTGATGGTTTTGAGAAACAGGGCGAAAACTCGGGCCGCTGTTTCTTCATCCAAATTCCCGGTGGGTTCGTCCGCAAGCAGCAAACTCGGCTTGCCTATGATGGCACGAGCGATAGCAACGCGCTGTTGCTCGCCGCCAGAGAGCTTTGCCGGAGTATGATCGAGCCGCTCCTCAAGGCCAAGGCCTGTTAGTACAGCTGTAGCCTCCTCTGCGGCCTCACTTTTGCCCATCCCACCGATCTGCAGCGCGATAGCAACATTTTCCAGTGCGGTAAAGTCCGGCATCAAATGGTGAAACTGGTAAATGAACCCTAATTCTGTTCGCCTGAGCTTGCTGCGGGCATCATCAGAAAGCCCGGCCACTTTTTTGCCGCCAATCTCCAGATCGCCCGTGAAATCATCATCAAGCAGCCCTGCCACTTGCAAAAGCGTAGATTTTCCAGACCCTGATGAGCCGATAAGGGCCACTAGCTCGCCCTGCTTTACGGCCAGATCGATGCCCTTAAGGACGTGCACGTCCTTACTACCTTGGTGAAAGGAACGTTTAACGTTTTTAAGTGTAAGCGCGGTCATGCTCAGCCCTACTCGTGCCGTAAAATTGAAACAGGGTCTGTGCGGCTCGCGAGGATGGCGGGTAATATCGTCGCTAGGAAGGAAAGCAATATTGCTAGCCCAATCGTCAAGCTTACCTCTGACCAGTCTACCTCAGCCCTGAGCTCCGTTACCAAGCGTTGCGCCGGATCCCAAGCCTCAACCCCAGTTATCCATTCGACAAATACTTTAATGCTATCAAGGTTATAGAGGAACAAACTAGCAAGTAGCGACCCGACGAGAACCCCGCCGGCGCCCATACTAAGCCCAACGATTAAAAAGATGCGGCGGATTGATTGACGCGTTGCGCCCATTGTCCTGAGGATCGCGATATCCCCCGATTTGTCTTTCACCAGCATCACCAAGCTTGATGTGACATTGAACACCGCGACCAGCACTATTAAACTGAGCACCAAAAACATGCCAACAGCGTCGGTACGTAAGGCCTTCAAGAGCGGCGTGTTAAACGTACGCCAACTGGCAATGCCGTAAGGCCCATCACCCAAAGCAGCAGCGATCTGCGGCATTGCAGCTTCAATATTCTCAGGATCGTCGAGGAAAATATCGATATTTGTAACGGTGTCGCCTGTGCGGAAAAAACGCTGCGCTTCATAAAGCGGCATGCCGATGAATATTTCATCGAACTGGTGAATGCCAAGCTCTACAATCGCTCGCACCGGATACGCAAGATAGCGAGGCCTGGACCCGAACGGCGTCGGTACTAATTTTGGGCTGAAGATAGTGATTTGGCTGCCAACCGTAAGGCCGAGCTTCCGCGCTAATACCATACCGACGACAACACCGTTTTCATTGTCGAAGTTCTCTAAATCCCCAGCAACAATTTTCATGCCGTCTGCTTTACGCACCACCAAGTTCTCGCTGAACAAGCCTCGAACAAAGGCACCCGCATTTCGACCATTTGCGCCAACAACGGACTGCTCCGCCACATAGGGCCGAACAGACAGCACGCCCGGGATGGCAGAAATCCTAGCGGTGATAGCGTCGTAATCACGGATTTGCCGGGTCTGGCTTTGCACCTCTGCATGGCCACGAAACCCAAGAAGACTTTCAATGAGATCAGCGCGAAAACCGTTCATAATCGACATAACCGATATAAGAGCGGCAACCCCAAGTGCAATCGCAATAACCGACAGGACCGATGTTACAGAGACAAAGCCCTCGCGCGCCGGCCGAAACAGGTAACGCATCGCAATTGACCATTCAAACCGACTAGTGAACACATATGTCTCCGTTTAATCCAACGCACCCATTACCCCAACGCAAGCAAAGTGCCAGTTAACGCGCGCTGCTGTGCAGGCTTTAAGCTGCCATTTCTGCAAGGAACGCTTCGGGTGTAAGTTCGCGTTTCTCGCCAGTGGCGCGATTTTTGACTTCAACTACGCCGTTTTTAAGGCCGCGCGGGCCGACAGCAACCTGCCACGGCAAACCGATCAGATCCATATTGGCGAACTTTGCCCCTGCTCCGTCCTTGCGGTCGTCATACAGTACCTCGACGCCAGCCGCTTCCAGATCAGCATAAAGCTTGTCACAAAACTCAATGCAGTCTTCCTTCTTTGGCCCTAAGTTCATTAAGCCTACCTTGAACGGCGCTACAGCTTCTGGCCAGATAATGCCGTTATCGTCGTGGCTGGCTTCAATAATGCCGCCAACAAGCCGCGAGACGCCAATACCGTATGAGCCCATCTGCACAGCAGTTGGCGGCCCATCAGGCCCTTGCACAACAGCTTTCATAGGTTTGGAGTATTTATCCCCGAAGAAAAAGATATGGCCCACTTCAATGCCGCGCCCTCTTACGAGCTCACCTTCAGGAACAGAACAGGCAGCTTCGTCGTGCATTTCTTCCGTTGCTGCATATGGCTCCGTCCACTCAGCAACAACAGCAGTATGATCATCTGATGCTTTAAATTTATCGCTCATATCATTGAATTTATTATGAAAAAATACTTCACTTTCGCCCGTGTCGGCAATAATCAAAAACTCATGCGAGAGGTCACCGCCTATAGGCCCGGTATCCGCACGCATTGGAATAGCCGTGAGACCCATACGAGCAAAGGTGCGCAAATAGGCAACGAACATCGCGTTATAGCTTTTGACGCCGTCTTCGGCTGTCAGATCGAAGCTGTAAGCATCTTTCATCAGAAACTCGCGGCCCCGCATAACACCGAAGCGTGGCCTGATCTCGTCGCGGAACTTCCACTGGATATGGTACAGGTTCTTAGGAAGGTCCCTGTAGGACTTCACTTCGCGGCGGAAAATATCAGTGATCAGCTCCTCGTTGGTAGGGCCGTACAGCATTTCACGACCGTGTCGGTCGGTAATGCGCAGCATTTCCTTGCCGTAGTCGTCATAGCGCCCGCTTTCAGACCACAAGTCGGCTGACTGGATGGTTGGCATCAATACTTCAAGCGCGCCCGCCCTGTCCTGCTCTTCTCGGACGATCTGCTCTATCTTCTTCAGAACCCGCAACCCTAGCGGCAACCAGCTGTAGATGCCTGCAGCGCCCTGGCGCACCATGCCCGCGCGCAGCATAAGACGGTGAGATGCAATTTGCGCTTCAGCAGGGTTTTCTTTCAACGTTGGTAAAAAATAGCGGCTCATGCGCATAGCGAAGGTCTCTCTGATATTGATATGGTATTTTAGCTTGTTCAGTCGCTGTTTTGCAGGGTGCGGCCTGTGTTGGCAACGAGTTTCTTATCATGTTGTTAAAAAACGCAAATTTTAACCGCCTGAAAACCGCTTTATCAGACGGCATTCRATTTAGTTGCATGCAAGCCACACCAAAAACAAAGCAAKACCGCCAKMTGAKCAAWKYMGYCCTTTGTTTAGTGACAAGTTTGCATCAACTAGGTAGGTTCGCCTCAACGCCGAGCGAAATGCCACAACGTTACAGCGGCCCAGGCTCAGGGAGGCGTATTGCAAGACAACGAGATGCAAAAGCATCCGGTCTTTCAGATAAAAAAGCAGAACATTTTTGTTCTGCTTTTTTTGTGGCCATTTYGGGTCGATAAGATAGTTAAAACTCATCGATCAWTCTTACATACCTAATTAGATTCAATGAACTAGTAATAGTAGGGTGTSTAGCCMGCTGCGGCACAAACTGGCCAACTGGGTTGTGCATGCTACGCAGTTCGTTAACTAAACATATAGTTCGCCTTGAAAATTTGCCTTAAGGCTACCGGYTCACGAAGGCCGGAAACTTATCCAACCYGATGTCGCGACGAAATAATAGCCAATTGTAAACACCAAAGCGATTGCACTGGCATAATAGGCCTTCTTCTTCAGGTTGGGATTAGAAGGCGCGCTCGGCACAGTGCCTTTAACAATGTCCTCACCGGCCTCTTCCTGCGTTTTAATGCCTATCGGCAAGGCTGCGAAGAAAATCATCCACCAAGCGATCACATATACGAGTATAATTGTAGCAATATTCATGATTACACCTGCTCTATTTCAACGAGAGTGCCTGAAAAGTCTTTAGGGTGTAGGAACAGCACAGGCTTGCCGTGCGCCCCAGATGTAGGTTCACCGGACCCTAGAACCCGCGCGCCCTCTGCTTTCAGTTTGTCGCGCGCCGCGATAATGTCTTCCACTTCGTAGCAAATATGGTGCATGCCGCCCGATGGGTTCTTTTCTAAAAATTTTGAGATTGGGGAATTTTCGCCAAGTGGCAACAACAGCTCAATTTTGGTGTTGGGCAGATTAACAAAAACAACCGTCACACCTTGATGCGGGAGATCCATCGGCTCAGACACTTCAGCGCCGAGAGTGTCCCGGTACTGGCGTACTGCAACATCGAGATCAGGAACGGCAATGGCTATGTGGTTTAATCGTCCAATCATTGGTAATTCCTCTATAGATCCATGTCTCTGCGGCGGGTAATTAATGTAGCAACACCAGGGTTTTTGCCAACTAACTTACGGCAACACCGTCTTACTGCAATACGGCTCACTTCKTCAACGTCAAAGTCTGTGCGCCTGCTCTTGATAGACATACGCTCGACGGCTTCTTCAACAGCGTCAAGAAGTTCGTCATAGAAAACGTCGTCCTTACCGCGCGGCACGCCCATAATCGCTAACAAAGGTTCGGCAGCAAGCTTATCATTGCCGTCAAACACAAGGCTCACGGTGATAAATCCGCTGAGGCTCGCCCGCCGACGCTCCGCAATATTGATATCGTCAATAGGTACAGTTTCTGAACCGTCCCGAGCAAGCCTTCCGGTCGGCACCGTATCAATACAGCGCAAACCCTTGTCGCTAATTTCAATAACATCGCCGTTTTTGGGTACGATGGTCTTTTTAATACCAACTTCCCGAGCAAAAGCGGCGTGCCGTTCTAGGTGGCGGGCTTCGCCGTGCACTGGAATTACGGACTGTGGCTTCACCCACTCGAACATTTGCCTCAGATCAGCGCGCCCAGGATGCCCTGACACATGAACAAAGGCGTCTTTCTCCGTGATAACATTGACTTTTTTCTTAACAAGCGCATTGAACAGAGCGCCGAGCGTTAGCTCGTTCCCAGGAATGATTTTCGAAGAGAAAATAACGGTATCCCCTTCAGCTAGGCTGATCGCTTTATGTTCACCGCGCGCAATTCTGGCAATTGCCGCTCTTGGCTCGCCTTGGCAGCCAGTGCAGGCAATAAGAATTTTATCCTTTGGAATATCGTCGATATAAGCTTCATCTACCAGCGTCGGCAGGTCCTTCAAATACCCGGTTGCCTTGCCTGCAGCGAGTATGCGTTGCATGGAGCGCCCCATAAGCGCCAGACTACGCCCCGTGGCTTTAGCAACAGCACCGATGGTTTCCAACCGTGCAACATTGGACGCAAACGTGGTAATAACCACCCGTTTTTTCATGTCCTTCACAAGTTTAATCAAGTTCGCTTGTACATCTGCCTCAGAGCCAGACGAATGCTCGTTAAAGACATTGGTGCTATCGCCGACAAGTGCGAGCACGCCTTTATCGCCAAGAGCCGCCAAAGCACTTGAAGGGCATTCAGGACCGATGATAGGGCCTTGGTCTAACTTCCAGTCACCCGTGTGGAACACAGTGCCCTTTGAGGTCTCAAGCGCAATACCGTGGCCTTCTGCCGTCGAGTGCGCCAAGGGGATATACGTCGCCTTAAAAGGCCCTATTTCGAATGGCTTCTTCGCCTCAACAATATGCAGGGTTACTTCGTCAGCAAGCCCAGCCTCTCTCAGCTTCCCCATTACAAGTTCTGCAGTAAAGGGCGTGGCGTAAAGCGGGCTCTTAAAGCGCTCCCACAAATAGGGGACGGCACCGATGTGGTCTTCGTGGCCGTGGGTCAGCAGTATGCCTACCAAGTCTTCTTGCTCTTCTTCTACAAAACCAGGATCTGGCAGAATAAGGTCAACACCCGGCGTGTAATCATCCGCGAACATCATGCCGCAATCGACCATCACCCATTTACCGTCACACCCGTAAAGGTTCAGGTTCATGCCGATTTCGCCWGNTCCGCCTATTGGCWGAAACAACAGTTTTTCTTTGTGTTTGGAAAGGTAACTCATGTGGAATTCTGATTTCTCTCGTAAATAAGGCGCAGGCCTTCAAGGGTCAAATTGGCGTGCACGTCATCAATGGCATCAGTCCAATCAGCGAATATCGTTGCCAGGCCGCCAGTAGCCAGTATTTTCATATCAGCCCCATGTTCTTTCTTAAGGCGSGCAACAAGSCCTTCGATCATRCCWATATAGCCCCAAAAAATACCGGACTGCATGCATTCAAGGGTCGTCTTACCTGTAACTCGTTCACTGGTAGGCGCACTCACTACAATACGCGGTAGCTTTGCTGCTGCTGCATGTAGTGCAGAAAGAGACAAGTTAATGCCAGGGCAAATGATGCCGCCCAGATAAGCACCGTCACTACTGACTACATCGAAATTGGTTGCCGTGCCAAAATCAAGAACAGCAAGCGGTCCTTTAAAAAGGTTGTGCGCTGCAACGGTATTAACTAAGCGGTCTGCGCCGACCTCATCAGGGTTGGTCACCCGTACGTCAATGCCAAGCTTCACCGATTTATCGCCAACAACAAGGGGCATACAGCCAAAATATTTGGTACAGAGTTCGATGAGCGGCATCACAACAGGTGGCACAACGCTGGCAATAATCGCGCCTTTAACACTGTCCGGCGAATGACCGTACAGGCTCATCAAATGGCTAATCCACACCACATATTCGTCCACTGTCCGCGCATCAGCGGTTGWAAGCCTCCACCGCTCAACAAKWYCYYMRWSTTGNCAKCRNGGCAAAAACAATATTGGTATTGCCCGCATCAATTGTCAGCAACATTGCCTAATATCCTTCGTTTACTCTGCCACCTACAGGGAAAATATCTGCAGCAACTATAGTTGTTTCTTCGCCTGTCGCCAACTGCGCCCTTAGACCACCGTCCTCATTGAGCCCAATGAGGGTTGCCTCAAACTGGCGGTCCACCGCATTAATCATACGCGTCTGGCCCAAGCCCCATGCACAGTCGGTCCATTCTGCAGCAACTGGCGCAAAGTTACCAAGCGTCCAGTCGTCCAACCGTGATTTCAGCCGTGCCGACAAATGGGCCATAGTTTCCTGCAGGCTAACGGTCAACCCGGTTTCAGTCTTAAAGGAAGTCGCTTCAAAGGCAGCATCATCTGGGCTGTGTAACAGGTTCATGCCAATGCCGATAATCACATAGTCGAGCGCGTTTTGTGCGCTTGCGCTGCTTTCGATCAATATGCCGCAGGCTTTTTTTTCGTTGATCAATAGATCATTGGGCCATTTGCACTTCACAGTGGCAGGGTCTGCACCAAGCGCAATAAAAGTATCCCTTACAGCAAGTGCAACAATGAACGGTAAGGGGCCAAGGTCGCTTGGCCTAATTGACGGCGTAAAGGCGAGCGATGTGAACAGGTTTCCTGGATTAGAAGTCCAGGCCCTACCGCGGCGCCCTCTGCCTGCCGTTTGCTCACTGGCAACAAACCAACATGGTTTTGCATTGCCGCCGGCTAAATAGTCCGCRGCTCGCGTATTTGTGCTATCGCACTGCTCATAATAACGGGCGCTGACGCCGTCTGGCATCGCGCCCGCCCAATCTTCGTAGGAGCTGGTCACTAGAAAAGAAGCGCGCCAGCCGCCCAATGCGCCGCCGTTACTAGCGGTGCAATCAACAGAAAATAGCTAACGGGTGAGTTCACAATGGCTGTCACACCAACCACCCACGAAACGCCGCGCCCATGGTTGCCGTCAAACGCCTCAGCAGCATCGTCGAAGAACATGATCTTGATAATGCGCAGGTAATAGTAAGCGCTCACAACGCTGGTAATCAAACCGATAAGYGCTAGTGGCCAAAGCCCAACATTGACGGCCTCGAGGAACACGTACCATTTGCCCCAGAACCCAGCAAGCATCGGAATACCAGCAAGTGAGAACATGAAGATAGCAATAGCAACAGCCATCGGCAGGTTATTCTGGGACAGGCCAGCAAGGTCGTCGATGTTTTCAACATACCCTTCACCGCGGCGCATGGTCAAAATCGCTGCAAATGTGCCCATGGTCATAGTGATATATATGGCTATATAAATCAGAAGCGCTTCGATGCCTGCTTGCGTGCCTGTTGCCAACCCAACAAGCGCAAAGCCTACATGACCAATTGAAGAATAGGCCATCAAACGTTTGATGTTGGTTTGAACCAGCGCGATAAACGCACCAACAAGCATGGACGCCACAGAGATAAAGATAATAACCTGCTGCCATTCGGCAATAAGGCCAGGGAATGCACCTACGAGTACACGAACCATCAAGGCCAGCGCCGCTACCTTCGGTGCTGCTGCAAAGAAGGCGGTTACAGGTGTTGGCGAGCCCTCGTACACGTCCGGCGTCCACATGTGGAACGGAACAGCAGAAACCTTAAACGCCAAGCCAACCATCAGGAACACCATTCCAACAACAACGCCTATATGTGGGCCTTCAGCGCCGCGCAGGGTTTTCTCAAGCAGGTCAAAATCTGTTGTTCCAGCAAAACCGTAAATCAAGGATACACCGTACAGCAGCATGCCTGAGCTTAGCGCGCCCAGTACAAAATACTTAAGACCCGCTTCAGATGAGCGCGTACGGTCTCGGTTCATAGAAGCCAACACATAAAGCGACAGGCTTTGTAGTTCGAGGCCGATATAAAGGCTCATCAGGTTGTTTGCAGATATCATCACAAACATGCCGAGTGTAGCTAGCAGCACAAGAACAGGGAACTCAAAGCGTGCGATTTTATGGTCGCGGAGGAACTTCCCTGAGATCAACAGCGCCGTTGCCGAGGCAGCCAAAACCATCATCTTCACAAAGACTGCGAAAGCATCGGTTATGAACATGCCGTTAAAGGTAACATCGCGCTCGCCGCCAAAATTATTCAGCATCAACACAGCTGTCGCGATCAGTACCAGAACCGATAGGCTGCTCACGCGTTCAGCGCTCTTGTCGCCCTGAAATACACCGAACAGCAGCAAAGCCATGGCACTTACTGCCAGGAATATCTCCGGCAGTACCAATGTGAGGTTTGGAAGTTCACCGTTCATCGGGTCAGGCTCCTAGTGGCCGCCAGCGTCAGCTTTTGGCTGCGCTTTGGCTTGTTCGCTAATGGAAGAAAAATCACTACTAATCAAATGGGCAACAGAGGTGCGCATGGGCTCTAGGAAACTGTTCGGGTAAATACCCATCCACAGTGTCATAGCAACAAGCGGCGCAAAAATGATCTTTTCGCGGAGGTTGAGGTCAGTCATCGCTTTCACATCGTCTTTATCAAGCTCACCAAACACCATCCGGCGGACRAGATAWAGCATGTARGCMGCMCCRAGRATWACRCCGAAGGATGCACCRAARGCCACCCAGCTGCTATATTGGTAYGCACCAACAAGCACCAGTACTTCGCCGATAAATCCGCCAGTGCCCGGCAAACCAATCGATGCAAGCGACAGGATTACAAACGTAACCGCATAAAGCTTCATATTGCTGACGAGGCCGCCGTACCGGGCGATCTCGCGTGTATGCATACGGTCATAAACCACGCCAACACAGAGGAAGAGCGCGGCAGAAACAACACCGTGGCTTAGCATCGTAAAGATCGCGCCTTCAATGCCGTTTGTATTGAAGACGAAGATGCCGATTGTCACAAAACCCATGWGAGCCACAGAAGAATAAGCAATCAGCTTTTTGATATCGGTTTGCACCAAAGCAACAAACGACGTGTAGATAATGGCGATAACGGAAAGCGCCAACACCATGTCTGCAAAGACGATGGAAGCATCAGGGAACATCGGTAGGCTGAAACGAAGGAAACCGTAGCCACCCATTTTCAACAAGACACCCGCCAGAATAACTGAGCCACCCGTCGGCGCTTGTACGTGCGCATCAGGCAACCATGTATGCACAGGCCACATTGGCATTTTCACGGCAAACGACGCGAAGAATGCTAGCCACAGCCACGTCTGCACACCTGGATCAAAATTATGTTCCATCAGAGCCGGAATTTCTGTCGTGCCTGTCTCGATATACATATAGAGCACAGCGACGAGCATCAGCACGGAGCCCAAGAGCGTATAGAGGAAGAACTTGAAGCTGGCATATACCCGGCGAATACCACCCCAAACACCGATAAGCAGGAACATCGGAATTAGGCCACCTTCAAAATAGACATAGAAGAGGAAGATATCTAGCGCGGAGAATACTCCAATCATCAGTGTTTCTAGCACAAGGAAGGCCACCATATATTCGGCAACCCGCTTATCAATCGATTCCCAGCTCGACAGGATAACAATCGGCATCAGGAATGTCGTGAGCAGCACGAACAACAATGAAATGCCGTCAATACCAACATAGTATTTTATGTCTTGGCCAACCCAGGCGTAACTTTCCACGAACTGGAAGTCAGCCGTCGAGTTGTCAAAACCAATCCACAGYAAAAGACTTAGGACGAAGGTCGCCATTGTTGTCAGCAARGCMACACGKCGRATGTTTGTATTCTTGATGGCGTCGTCCTGATGCTTAATCATCAGGATAACTGCCGCCCCGAGAAGGGGCAGGATCATCAGGATCGTGAGTATTGGGAAATCAGTTAAGTCAAACATTGATCTATTCTCTCACCCCTAAWGYCCRGCCGCGCCGGTCATGAACCATGTCACGAAWCCAGCCAAGCCGATGATCATGGCAARTGCRTAATGGTACACATAGCCAGTTTGTAATTTTCTTGCYCTTGCCGCGATTGCAGCCACTGCRYTTGAAACCCCGTCGGGGCCATAGGCATCAATGGTTTGCTCGTCACCGCGTTTCCAGAACAGGCGGCCAAGGCGAAAGGCCGGGCGTACGAAGATCAAATCGAACAATTCGTCGAAATACCATTTRTTCAGGAARAAGGCATACATGCCGCTGAATGTTTGCGCTGTACGCTGCGGCARRTCTGTTTTGCGKRSRTARAARTARGCSGCWATWGCWGCRCCSAWYARCATCATKAYAMYWGGCRNNNAAACAAYRRCMRMANNNGGCACATYGTGSGCKTCSGTCATSACATCGCCCATWYYRGTYACWARYGCRCYRYYCCAGAARCCAACRCGGTCMKSRCCRATGAARMCMCCKTTAAACATAGCGCCYGAGAAAATCGCRCCRATAGCMAGYAAMGCTAGYGGCAGYTTCATCATCCAKGGGCCYTCATGKGCRKRATCRAAMGTATGCTGMTCWGCACGRCTATCRCCMATRAASGTCATGAACCAMARRCGCCARCTRTARAAGCTWGTCATMAGYGCYGCMGCAATRGCCATGAAGAAGGCATAGCCTGCTCCGCTGCCATTCGACGCATAAGCGGCTTCAATGATCAGATCTTTTGAATAGTAACCTGCRAGGAAYGGGAAGCCCGTAATTGCAAGGTTWCCGATAAACATAACGGCGGCKGTRAACGGRATTTTCTTCCACAAGCCACCCATCTTGCGCATATCCTGTTCGTGATGCATCGCGTGAATTACAGAACCCGCACCAA
>JAESRJ010000012.1 GCA_016764715.1 Kordiimonadaceae bacterium
TCTGGTGGAGCTAAGCCTTGAGCTCGACAGTGCTGACCCCAACTTCAAAGACGCCCTGTATGCAGCCTTAAAAGATCGCTATAGCGCACTGACAAGGTAATCTCATTACGCGCGTCGCAAGCGCCCTTTGAAGGGGCTGAAAATAGCAGCCTACTTGATAAAGAATTAAGCCCTGATTTCGCTGCGGTTTCAGATACCCTTTATGTTGCCCTTCGCAGCGGCGATGCAGACACAGTTGCCAAATTGATGGTAGATGATGTGCTTATTTTGGAGGGCGGACAGGCGCAGACCAGCAAAGCCGAATATATGGGCGGGCATATGATACTCGACATGGCGTTTTTGAAAAACATGAATAGCAAGCAGGTGAGCCGCAAGACCGGCCAAGCTGGTGACCTTGCTTGGGTCATTACCCACACTGAGGTGACTGGTATCTATAAGGGCAAACCTGTTGATACGACGTCCAGAGAGTTTTTGCAGCTGAAGCGCATTGACGGCGAATGGAAAATCACGATGGTGCAGTGGGGCGCCAACTAGCCTCAGCGTAGGCCCTGGCAGTTGAGAGACTTCTGATTTTAGGCTTAAAAGCAGATTTGAAAGCACTGTTCTTAAACGAGAACGTTGCCTGCTGCGCGTACAGCGGACGGTGTTTTCCCTGTCCATTTCACAAAAGCACGTCGGAAATTTGCGCTGTTATTGTAGCCAACGCGGAAACCTATTTCGTCGATAGAGAAGGCCGTTGTTTTCAAAAGCTGAACCGCCCTGCGGGATTTCGACTGGTTGAGGACACGCAGGAAACTAGTGTTAGCGTTTTTTAAATGTCGGCTCATCGACCTGTCACTTAAGCCAAGCTGGGTTGCGACTTCGGCAGCGGCTGGGAATTTGTCTGGCACAGCTGTGATCAGCTTTTTAACTTTGGAAATAAGGGTGTTCTGGCTCTCTAGCACGTTAACCGCTTGCCTGCATTCTTCGCGGAACATCTTATACATAACAGCATTGGCCTGCTGGTTTGCCGCTTGCAAATAATCGGCGGGAACGATCAATTTGGACTGGTCCGCCGCAAAAGTGCAAGCTGCGCCTAAATAGGTTTCGTACAAAGCGTGATGGTCTGGCTTGCCATAGTCAAACTGATATTTTAACCGAACTCCGCCATCTGGAAGGCGTTGCTGCGCTGCCTGTGCCAGGGTGCTGATAAGGATTTCTGAGCGAATGATGCTCTCTCTCGCTTCTATCGGGCTCAGGCGCAATATATGGAGGGCCAGATGCCCTTTTCTCCGTTCAGTTTTTAGGGCAGAACCGCAGCTTATCAGCGGATAAAATTCAGCCAATGTTTCAAGAGCCTCGCCCAGAGTTGCCGTACAAATGATTGCCTGTCCTAAAATACCGTGCGCGGGGAAATCGAGCGTTCGGCCAAACCGAAACCAAAAACTGCGGTCACTGGTGCAGGCGTCTACCGCCAGAAGCAATTCTGTATATTTTGGCGCAGGAATAACGGCGCTTGGGCCACCAGTCGAACCGTTGTGCAAGCCGTGGTTTATCAGAAGCTGGTCGAAGTCAATTTTCTCGCACTGCGCAAAACTGGCCAAGAGGGCGACATGGCTGAGGGGAACATAGTGCCCGTAAGTGGATTGGCTGTGTTTCATGCCCTTAAAGGTAGGGGTTTCTATCATGTGTTCAAGGCAAGCACACTCAGTTTCTGAAGAAATCTGGCGAAAAATGACTGTTTTTTGGCGAGCAAGACACTAGCCAAACCGGGCCGCAGCCGCTTAACTGGCACTTCTATTGTTTTCCTCAAATACAGAGATGTAGATGCAGAGTTCCCTTCTAACAGATGCGATTATACCGCTCACGCTCGCCTTAATGATGGTGTGTATGGGGCTATCCTTGCGGTTGGCTGATTTTAAGCGCGTTTTTGCAGCGCCAAAAGCTGCGATTGTTGGCTTGATATGCCAGATGATTGGTCTGCCAATCCTTGGTTTTCTAGTCGCTGTATTCTTCGAGTTAAGCCCCGACTACGCGGCGGGAACCATGATCCTCGTATTCTGTGCGGGCGGCGTGGTTTCCGGGCTGATAACACAGGCGGCGGGCGGCGATGTTGCGCTCTCTGTTTCGATGACTGTGGTGAGCATGGTCGTCGGTGTTGTTACAATTCCGGTGCTGGTGAACGCGTCGCAGCTGTATTTTTTGGATCAGGCCGCGGTTGAGCTCGATCTTCTATCCAATAGTATCAGGCTGCTGTTTATGACAGTGGTGCCCGTGGGTATAGGCATGTTGGTTCGGCACCGCTTTCCCGTAGGATCGGAAAAAATGCGGCCACGTTTGACCACCCTTTCCAATATCGCGCTTGCTGTTATTATTTTGGTGATCCTATTTGACAATCTCGATACTTTTATCGGTGAACTGAATGGGCTGCTCCTAACCATTTCCGCCTTAAACTGGGCTGCTATGGCGCTGGGCTTTGCCGCCGCTAAAATCACGCGGCTCGACCGAGCAAAGTCACTCACCTTGATGATCGAAGTTGGATTTCAGAATAGCGCGACCGGCATCTTCATTGCCGCGACGTTGCTTGGCAGCTTTGAACAGGCTCTGCCGTCGGTTATTTATTCAGGCGCGGCTTTCATTAACGTCGCGATTGTCATTGCTTTGGTCCGTCTGGCCGCGCGCCGCAATATTACACAAAAGGAACCTGCCCAGTGAAAACCAACCCGAAAATAGTCATCTACGGWGCAGGCGCAATTGGCRTTACCTTTGCGGTATGGCTATCAAAAGCAGGGCTTGATGTTACCCTTTTGGCGCGCGGCGAAAACGCTAAACGGTTACGGCAGAAGCCTGTTTCCGTGACACTGCAGGGCTCCGATGAAGTTACGTCTGAGCAGCTTTCTGTGATTGGAAAACTGAGCGACGTTGAAGACATCGACATTGTCATCATTACCGTAAAAAACTTCAGCCTGGATGAAGTGTGCAAAAGCATTAAGGCCGATATCGGCGATGGGGCGCTGATTATTGGCCTCCAGAACGGGGCGGCTAATCAAGCTATATTACCGAAATATTTCACCAACGTAATTTGTGGTGTAGTGCAATACAACGCATGGTCAGATGATCCCTGGGACTGGTTTTTTAACGCCAACGGCGCAACAATATTGGGCGTGTTGGACCCAGCAATAGAGGACCGGGCGCGGGCGGTGGCTACGGTGATTTCGCGCGGTGCCCCGTGTGAGTTTGAGCCCCTGTTTCAGGATATGATGCACGGAAAAATCGTTGGTAATCTAGTTAACTCGGTCACGACGCTTATTGGCAATAGTCATAAAGATCCGGCTGGCATTATCCCGCTTCAAAAAATCCTCACTAATATTGCCCGAGAGGGTATTCTTACGCTTAAAGCCGCTGGATATAAGGAATCGGTCCACAGCGTTATGCCGCCGTGGTGGCAAATTATTGCTAGCCCCTATATTCCTTATTGGGTTACCCGCCCGATATTCCGGAATAAGATCAAGCAGGTTGGCAGTACCAGTATGGCCGAAGATATTTTGGTTAAAGGCACAGGCCGGTCTGAACTGGATACCATCAATGGCTATCTGATCGAACTGGCGGATAAACACGGTGTTAGTGTGCCGTTCAGCCGTAAAGTATACAGCCTTTGCCAAGCGCGTTTCCCGGCCCAGCCCTTTGAGGTACTCTCATCTGCGAAGCTGTGGCGGTTGCTTGAGGAAAGCGCTGCGTCCGAAGCTGCGTAGCAATAGGCCCCCAATTGCTGCCCAATGTTTCGAAAAGGCGACACATGCGAACAGGTCAGTTTTCGCGTGATCGACCTTGCCGCCCGCTTCGCGCGGTGTAAATCACGATCCGCTAGTGTCGTCACGGCTTTTGGGGCGGACTATTCAGGCGTTGTCTCAATTGTGACGCCGGGCGTTGGGCATAGGGTTAGCTCAGGCGGCACGCTGCCAATAGCCTCCAAATTCGGGGCCACGTAAAATACCGGCGGCAAAGACATATCGCTAGCCGCCGAAAATACGCCTAGTTTTTAACAACTACTTCCTGGCCTGGACCCAAGCGCTCTCCGCCGCGTATGACAATTTTATCMCCCGCTGAAATGCCGTCAGGGGCCGCAACCCAAAAGCCCACSGTGCCGCGAAGGTCGATTGGTATTTGCTGGGCCTTTCCGTCTTCGCCAATTTTGAAAATGGTGGCCCTGCCGCCTTGCAAGATCAAGGTGTCGCGCGGCACGGCAACAACGTTTCTGGCGATGCCCTTTGGTAATTTTACCCGAACAGGTGAGCCGACAATCCATGTGCCAGCGCCCAGCGAAAGGCGCACTTCCATCATCCGGGAAATGCGGTCACCTACCGGAACAACTGTGCGGATTGTAAGGGCCTGTTTGTCTGCGCCGCTAGTGGCGAATACTGCTGCGCCTGCTTTCAAGTAGGGCGCAATGGAAATCGGAGCGGCCATTGAGACCTCAACGCTGCTGGTATCCACAAGCCGGATGACGTTTGATCCTATATTTTGGTACTCGCCAATTTCGGCAAGGCGCTCGACAATGTGGCCGCCGAACGGTGCACGAATATTCGTACGGTCAACATCGCCCTGTGCGCGCTCAAGGATGGCTTCTGCTTCGAGGATATCCTGCTCCAGCACCGCGCGGCGGGAGATAACCTCCTGCAGGCGGGATTGCGAAGTGTTATTGCGTTTCGCCAATTCTTTGATGCGGGTTACTTCCTGTGTGCGGAATATCATGTCGGCCTTAAGACGCGCCAAGTTCGCGGCCGCACGGCGCTGGCCGATTTCCATTAGCCTGCCGTCGATGCGCGCGATGATATCGCCTTTTTTCACCTGAGCGCCGACTTGCGCGGTCCATACAAGTAAGCCTTCAATTTCGGCAGAGATACGGCTGTCGTTCAAACTGATCACGGTGGCCGAAACTTCCATCTGCGGCGCAAGCATACGCACTTCGGCTTCGACCACTTCAACTTGGGCCGGGGGAAACTGTTGGTCCTGACCTAGTGCCGACACGCTGCCGAAAATTGACACTGCGGCTATAGCAAATATTGCTGGCGCATTCTTAAAATAACGAGGCATAAAAGGGGCGTTTCTTTCTAATCAAATATTTTTATTCGGCGAGCACCGCTGCGCTGGTTTTATCCATGCTTTGGGCAGGGCCTTTGCCCTTGGTGAGCTGCAATAAACTCGGTAACAAAATAAGCGTAAATATAGTCGACACACTCATGCCGCCAACAATCGCCGCCGCCATGCCGCGGTAAATCTCACTACCGGAGCCGGGGAATATCAACAGCGGTAGCATGCCGAACAGGCTGGTCAGTGTGCTCATAAAAATGGGCCTGAGCCGTAGGCGTAGCGCTTGACGAACGGCATCCACACGGTTTAAGCCGCGACTTTCTGCCGTTTGCGTTTGTGCGACGAGTAAAATCGCATTATTGACCACAAGCCCAAGCAGGATGAAAAAGCCAATGATGCCTAGAATGTCAATGGGGTCGTCAAGCAGAGAGATGGCGAAAAGCCCGCCAACACTGGCTAGAGGTATTGAGACTACGACCAATAGTGCCGATTTAAGAGACTTGAACAGAGCGGCCATAATTAAGATCAAAAGGCCGAAAGCCATTAGAAGGTTTTTCCCTAGCGACCAAAGGGCTTCCTTTAGTTCTTGTGCGCTACCTGCATATGTAATGCGACTACCCTCAGGGAGGGCGGCTAAAATACCAGGCTCTATTTTATCCTTCAGTTGGCCAATGAGTTCTTCTAGAGACATGCCTGGCGGAGGGTTGACGGTTAACCCGTACCCGCGCTGACGGTCGTACCGTAGGATTGCACTTGGACCCACTGCCGTCGCAATGTCAGTGAGTTCGCCAAGTGGCACTATACCACCAAGGGGCGTTTGGACCGGAATATCAGCCATTTCTTCCGGTGTGGTGAAACGTTCAGATTTCAGGAAAATATCAAGCCTGTCCTGTCCGTCAAAATATTCGCCGAGCCATTGGCCTTGGCCAAGTTCCAGAATAACGGACGTTAAATCCTGTCGGGTCCAGCCTACTTCCACGAGGCGTTCATCATTTGGCTTGAAGCGCAGTTCGGTCACTTCGTCCAGCGCAGGTTGCGGGCTGGCGGTAGAGCCAACAATAGTTCCCATAACCATAACCATTGCTTGCCGCGTCGCATTTTTTGCTGCGGTCAGGTCATCGCTAGCCGTAATTCGCATTTCAACACTGTTTGCGCCTCCGAACCCCCCGAAAAGACTGCGGCGGGTTGTGAAACCAAAAAGATCTGGAATACCCGCAATGATTTCTGATTGAACGACTTTTTCCAGAACGGCAGTGTCAGATCCGTCTCGGCCGTTTATGGCCAACCAACCGCCAGTTGCGCCAGGGAATGACCAGAAAAAATAGTCCCGGATATAAGGTTTTTTGGTACCGTTTAGATGCGGCTCCAACCTTTTGTTGATGACTTGCGCGATTTCTTTGTCAGCTGTTTCCACATTGATCCCCGGAGGGAAAAACAGGAAGCTGTCAATGGTGTCACGCTTGATAGGCGGCAAATAATTACTTTGTGGCCAAAGTAAAATGCTAACCGCCACRGACATAGTAATCAAACCAACAACCCAGCCTATCCGTTTCCCGGTATTATTAGTTATAGCCATGAGGCGATCAGTCAGCTTGTCCCATATAGTTTCACCCTCCTGAGGTTTTGGGAGRCTACGCATCCAATAGCGA
Source organism: Kordiimonadaceae bacterium (assembly GCA_016764715.1). Taxonomy (GTDB): domain Bacteria; phylum Pseudomonadota; class Alphaproteobacteria; order Sphingomonadales; family Kordiimonadaceae; genus Kordiimonas. Next base: position 6,720 of record JAESRJ010000012.1, read on the forward strand.
GCCGTTGTWGGTAAAATGGTCACAGCAATAAATAGTGAAATGCCGACGCCGACTGCAATTGTGAGGGCTAAGTCTGCGAACATTTGGCCAACTGCATCTTCTAGAAACATAACGGGTATGAAGATAGCAACTGTCGTTAACGTAGAGGCCAATAACGCTCCCCAAACTTGGGTGGCGCCTTTATCACTGGCATCCCTGGGTGTTTCACCGCGCTCGCGTAGTCGGACGATGTTCTCCAACACGACAATCGCGGCGTCTAACACCATACCCGTAGCAAAGGCGAGGCCCGCGAGTGAGATCACATTCAAGCTTCGGCCTGCAAGACTTAACACTACAAATGTGGCTAACAGAGAAATTGGAATTGCAAGCGCGATCAAAAACGTTGCACGCCACTGCCTCAGGAATAGCCACAAAACCCCGATGGCTAGCATCATGCCGATAATTAAGTTACCGCTGACTAGATTGATCGAACGGTTGATGTAAAGCCCTGGGTCAAAGCTATACTCGGCCTTCATGCCGCGTGCTGCAAGGGGGCCAGCGTTCAAGTCAGCGATTATTTCTTTAATGCCGTCCAGCGCTTCCAACACATTGGCGTCATTGCTTTTTTGGATGGCTAAGCGGAAGGCTTTTTTGCCGTTCTGGTAGATGAAGCCTTCGACGCGCCCGCTGCCGATCTCAACGCGCGCGATATCACCGAGCCGGATGGCTTGCCCGTCCCGCCATTCGAGGATCAGCCCCGCAAGCTCGTCTGCATCGTAGCGGCCTTCATAGCGCACGGAAAATTGCCGCCTGCCGACGTCGACGAACCCGCTTGAGATGTTTGCAGATTGGCCAATACGTGCCGGCACGCGTGATATATCAATGCCCAGTTCGGCGGCGCGGTACGGGTCAAAAATAATCTGCAGCTGCTGTCCGCCACTGCCGCTGAAATCATCCATGTCGATACGAGATACGCCGTAAAGAGACTGAAGCTGCGGCACAACAACATCGCGTAAGTATTTGGCATTTTTCGTTGCTGCCGCTGGGCTGGTATCGTCTTGCTGTATATAATATTCAATCAGCGTATCGTTGGCGTCGCCCCATTCGCCCATCAGGATTTGCGGCTTTTCGGCGTTGGCAGGCAAAGGCCGAAGGCGGTTGAGCCTGCTGATCACTTCTATCAGCGCCAGCGTCATGTCGGTTTCAATAGCGAATTCAAGCTGCATGAAACCAAAGTTGGTCATGTTCCAGCTTTGCATTTCTGTCATGCCTGGTGTGCCGAGCAGCACTTCTTCCACGGGCACGCCAATCTCGCTTTCGATCTCAGCAGGGGAGGCGCCAGGCCAGCTGTTGATCACCGAAATGATCGGTTTCTGAATTTGCGGCAACAGCTGCGCAGGCATCTTCAGCATAGAAACGAGCCCMAGCAACATGATGGCGGCAGCAATCACCGCGATCGCTGCGGGATTGTCTAAACTTCGCTGAGTAAGACGCATGCGGAAACCTTTTGTCGCTGGAAGGCGAAAACAATACTGGTACATGAATGTGGGAACAGCCCATTCCCTAGGCCTTATTATGGGGGTATTTTTTTCGTATTTGCCAGCGCCTTTTGTAGGAAAACTTGGCAAGCACCCTTAAAACGAAAGTGATTGTGCTGATTAGGTATCAGCTGACAGATTTTACCAAGACGCTTGTTGGGCACGGCTTATTGGCTTCTAGCATGATGCGATGTGCATTTATATGCGAGCCAAGGGTACGCGCTACTTCTGCAGTGCCAAATATTCCGGCACATCCATTGTGAAACACAGTGGATCTGCATAGATAGACGCTAAATCAGCACTATCATCCCTGCCTTCACGCCACTTAGGAGCCATGTTCCACTGGAATTGCTCGCTATTTGGGTGGGTTTTCGCATGTTCGGCAAGGCTTGAGGCGAGCAAGTCAACGCGGCTGTCGATTTGATGTTGATGCCAGTTTTCTTCTTCTGTGATTTGCTCCATCGCACGGAACTCGTAATAAATCGTGCGCCGTATTGGACTGTTGACCATAACACCAGCGCTGTGCACCGTTAGAAGATCATGGATCAATATATCCCCGGCTTTGATTTCCAGTTCCACGACTTCAGGTGGTTGGCTATCCTCATACATCGGCCAGTCATGTCGCACACCGTGTGAGCCAGGTATAAAGGCGACGGCACCGTCTCCGGGACAAGAATCGTCAAGGTACACACCCATGGCGATAGAACGGTACCTCTTGGGGGACGGCATGATGTTATCCTGGTGCCACGTAATCATGCTGTTGTCATACTGTTGTTTGACAGTAAAGACATCAAGTACAGGTACGAAATTCTGGCCGCAAAGGCTTTCAGCTATAGAGAGAATCTTGGGCGAGCCTAAAACTGCAAGGGAAGGCACACCAGCGGCTAAATGAAAGTTCTGACATAGTTTCAGGAATRGTAATGCATAACTATAGATAAACAGGGTGTGTTTCAAAAGGGGGTGGGCCTCATCGCCGGCGCTTTCGGCGCTTTYTGCAGTTGTCATCAAGTCAGCTGCTTGGGTTCTCAAGCTAGTTAGAAATTTCGGCGCGAGCACTTTTGGTATATGTAGGAAGCCATCTTTATCGAAGGCGGCTAGCTGGGCTGGCGTTAAATGAAAAGATGACGCGGGCGACAGTGGGACGGCCATTGGAGCAACCTTTCCTGCGAGTGAGACCTTTCCTGCTAAGAAGCCCTTTCCTCCAAATGAGACGGGGCAAGCTTATAGATCTGACTATATTAACACGGATAATGGTCAGGGTTGCAATACGAAAATTTGACGTCAATGTTTAGTGTTCATAAAGCTTCCATTAACTAGGGGGACCACCTCAATGACAGGACTTACAAAGGGATCACTTATCGTTGTAGGAACGGGGATCGATGTTTGGGGGCAAATGACCCTCATCGCAAAAGAACAAATTGAAAATGCAGATATTGTCTTTGAAGTGGTTTACGGACCAGCGGCAAAAGCCTGGATCGCAAGTCTTAATAGCAATGTAGTTTGCCTGACAGATTTGTACGCGGAAGGAAAATCCCGAGCTGAAACATATGAGCAAATGGAAGATGCTATCGTAGAGGCAGTGATGGACGGTAAACGGGTTGTCGCCGCTTTTTATGGGCATCCGGGAATATTTGTTATGCCAACCCACAAGGCCATAGCGCGGTTGCGAGCAAAAGGGTATGAGGCCCACATGGAACCTGGTGTTTCGGCGGAAGATTGTTTGGTGGCTGATTTGGGCATTGATCCGGCGCAAACCGGCTGCCAAACCTTTGAAGCGACGCAACTCCTGTTTTACAATCATCATATTGAGCCGAGTTGCCTGCTAATTATCTGGCAAATTGGCATTGTTGGCGAGCATACCTTGCGCACAGTTACCCCAGGGAAATACGGCAAAGCGCTGGCAGTGCTGACAGACTTATTGCTTGAGAGTTTCCCTGATGATCACGAGGTTATCTTATATGAGGCGGCAAACCAGCCGTTGTTTTCTCGACGAATAGAGCGGCTGCCGTTGGACGATCTTCGCAACCGTAGCCCTTCTGGTATGTCTACGCTGGTGGTACCGGGCTACGGAAAGCCAGAATACAACGTCAAGCGGCTGGCTAAGTTAGGATTAACGGTGGAAAATGTTAGGGCCCGTACTCCGGTGGATTAAGTCTCGTGGGTCGGTTGGGCGGTGCCTGATAAGGGTAAACGTGTAAGTTCGAAATATAGGTTTAACTACAAAGGCCTGACCACGCAGCGCGAAGAATTCAGTTATTAGAAGTGGCGATAGCCCAAAATACAAGCCCTGTGATTGAAGCTAAAGTTCTTTAGTATTCGAAGTATTGGCGGGCACTTGAACATTGCAATTCAAGCAAGAACTGACCAATACTTAATGTGTGAACTATTAAAGGGAGATTTCGATGGCTAATTTGTTGCGCGATTTCGCTGAAAAAATGACTGACGACACAGATTTTCAAAAAAAATTCAAGGCGGATAAAGGCGGCACGATGACGGATTTTGGTTTGAACGCYGAGGAACAGAAGCTGATTCTTGACGAAAATGCGAAAGAACTTAGAAAACGAATTGGCGAAACTTGGTTGCCTTTACGGCCTTGGGTTACCTATCACGTTAGATAGCACCACCTTGCTTGGTTACAAAGTAGGGCAATTATGAGCGGAGTTTATTCGTTACATAGGAACATAAAACGACTATACTGCTATTGAGTAGATTCTGAGCGATGAATAGGTTGAGGTACATACAGTATTCATAATTGCTAATTGATGCTAGGTATTGTGTGACGGGGATGAAGCGTTTTCTAAAAAAAAGGATTTATGTTTCCTTTATCGTTGGTGTGGCTTTTTTAAGCCAACTTCACGGTGGCATTTTGTATGCCGAAGTGAGAGCAGCTAGCGCGGCAGAGGCAGATGCCCCTGATATCAAAGAGCGTATTGATTTAATCGAAAAAACGGCTTGGCAGGATATTTCTGAAGCAAAGAGGCTTGCAAAACAAGCGTTTGAAGATCTGCGACTGGCCCCAAATTTGGCGTTGGAAGCACGCCTTTTCAACCTGTCGGCTTATATTAAGATATTGGTTTCTGATTTTACAGGCGCCTTTAGTGATATTCTGGAAGGTCGAAGACTATCCATAGAAAGCGGCAACAAAGAAGAAGAAGCAACCAGCTACGGCCTTGAGGGTGTGATTCTAAGCAAGATAGGGAATTATAGCGATAGTCTTGCAGTTACGTTTAGGGCTTTGAAGTTACAACAAGAAATAGGATCCCCCAGTACAGGTTTAACCTTGCAGTATATAAGCAAAGCGTACTTTGAGATGGGGGACTTTTCTAAAAGCCTCGAATACGGAACCCAATTACTTGACCACCCGCAGTCGATTGACGGAGGCGACGCGCAGGGGTTTGCTTATTTGGCAATTGGTGAAGCATATTTGGGCCTGCTACAACCCCTTAAAGCAAAAGAGCCTTTGCAGTTGGCTGCAGGTATCCTGCGAAAAGTCAGCCCAACCTTTGTGCCTCTCTCGGATCGACTTTTGGCTGAGGTAGAGTTCCAGCTGGGAAACTTTTATGTTTCAGAACAGTATCTTAGTGACAGCATACGGTCCGCGAAAGATCAAAGCTATTTTTTAGATTTTGAGAAAGCACTTTTACTGAAAGTGAAACTTCAAACACAAAAAGGTGAGTTACCAGAGGCGTTTTCCGCGCTGAATGAGTTGTTTGACTTTGCTAAGGCGGAGAAAAATCTGAAGGCCGAAAGCGCCGCAAACGAACAGCTGGCACTTGTCCTTGAAAGTGAGGGTTCATTCGAAGCTGCGTTGAAGGCGCACCAGAAATTTAAACAAATCAACGATTCCATTTTCAATGCAAACAGCGCGACCAAAATCGCGCTCGCACAGACGCGGTTCGAGACAGAGCAGAAAACGCAGCAGATTACTCTTCTTAAGAACGAAAATGCACTGAATAGCCTGCAGGCGGAACAATTGCAGGAATCGGCCACACTGCGAGGCTCGATCATTGTTCTAATATTGATTTTGCTCGCGGGGGCGTTGTTTGTGCTGTACCGCGGCAGCAAGGTAAAACGGCAACTGGTTTATAATGCCGTCAAGCTGCGCGCGGCCTATGATGACGCTGAAAAAGCAACAAAGGCCAAATCGGAATTTCTTGCTCGCATGAGCCATGAAATCAGAACGCCAATGAATGCGATCATTGGCCTTGGCCATCTGCTCGAACGCACAAAGCTTGATAGTGTGCAGAGAAATTACCAGTCAAAAACGCAACATGCTGCTGAGGACTTACTCGGTATCATCAACGATATTCTTGATTTCTCGCGGATTGAAGCCGGGAAGCTGAAAATTGATGCGGTTCCTTTCTCCCTAGATAATGTGCTGTCGTCGCTGTCGACGGTTGTTGCACTTAAAGCTCAAAGCCGAGGACTTGAACTATTATTTGAGGTGACGCCAGGCGTTCCGGACAGTTTAATTGGTGACCCAATGCGGATCCGGCAAATACTGGTAAATTTGGTGGATAACGCCATCAGATTCACGCAGGAAGGCGAAATACGAGTGAAGGTAACGCTTGAAGCAACGGCCAACAAAGGCAAGCTTGGTTTTGTGGTATCGGACACAGGCATTGGCATGACGCCAGAAGAGTGCCAAAAGCTGTTTGTTTCCTTCTCGCAGGCAGACGGCTCGATTACACGCAAATACGGCGGGACAGGACTTGGTCTGATCATTAGCAAGCAGCTGACCGAACTGATGGGTGGGCGAATATCAGTAACCAGTGCCCTTAGCCACGGCAGTAGATTTCGTTTTAACGTGGCGGTAGAAATTGGTGAGGCTGGCGCAGAATTCCCGATGCCTAAATCGCTGCCGCGTTTAAAATTCCTTGTTGTAGATGATAATGAAGCGGCCCGTATGATCCTGCGAAGCCAGCTGCAGGGCTTTGGCTTTAAAGCCGACGTTGCAGAAAACGGTGAGCAGGCTTTGATGATGTTTAAGGCGTCCGTTACACGCGGCAGCGTCCCGTACGACATGATACTAATGGACTGGGAAATGCCAGGTGCTAACGGGCTCGAAGTAGCGGAAGAGATTGGAATGACTAAAACCAGTGGCAGCAAGCCTCCTATTTTGATGGTAACAGGGCATCATCAGGACACCTTAGGGAAACAAATCGAGTCCTCTTATATTGCCGGATTTGTCACCAAACCGATTAATGCAAGCGATCTGTTGAGTGTTGTGGCGGAAACCTTAGGGCAATCACCTAAACAGAAGGAGACTCCAGCCTCGAGCACGCAGAATATGGGGGATAGTCTTCAACATATTAAAGGAGCAAAAGTCCTGCTCGTGGAAGATAACGCTATCAATCGGCTTGTGGCGCACGGATTTTTGGATGCCTTAGAACTGGATGTAGACGAGGCTTTCGACGGAAAAGAAGCTATCCTAAAAGTCGCTGAAACATCCTATGATTTGGTGTTGATGGATGTACAAATGCCAGTGATGGATGGCTTAACGGCCACGCGGAAAATCAGAGAAATACCCGAGCACGCGGCGCTCCCAATTATAGCCATGACAGCGAATGCGATGAACAGCGATAAGGACAAAGCGATTGCTGCGGGCATGAATGACCATCTAGCGAAACCGTTCGCAGTGGCAGATTTTTACGGCATATTGCTTAAGTGGATCAAACCGGCTACGAGCGCCAAGTTGTTGACAGTTCCTGAGCCAGATGATCATTTTTCGATGGACTTTGACGAGCCCGATTTTCCTGATGATAGTATCCCGAACGATGTAGACTTCGCTGTGCGCGACGCGGCGTGCCTGCCCCTAAGGTCTCCCTTCATTATCATCGATGCAGATGCCGGGCTGGCGAATTTTTCCGGTAAAACCGAGCTCTATATCGAAGCACTTTATAGCTACCGAGAGTTATACATGAATGCCGGAAGCGATTTAAAAACCCTGTTGGCAGCAAAGAAGCATGAGGAAGTAGGGCGCTTGGCACACTCGTTAAAATCCGTCAGTGCGTATATCGGTGCAGATTCCTTCAGCGCTACTGCAAGCAAAATGGAAAAGTTGCTTAGAAGCAACTTGTATGAAGAAGCTGCTGATTTCGTTGAGACCTTTATGTTGGCCGCCAAGGCCATTGCTACTGATTTATTATTACTTGAGGAGTTTGAACGCGGTCTGACCCGAGAAGCCAAGGCTGATAGTTTCAAGGCAAAGGCATCCGATTTGGCGCGGCCAAAAACTGATGCTGGCTGAACTTTGATAGGTTTACATAAGTTGAGTTGACTATACTCGTACGAGTACTACATATTGTAGCTATAATTGGGGAAGGCCCTTTTCAATATTATTTGAGCAGCTTCAGGAAATGGTGGGCGCGTGGCTAAATTCAGCGATTTAAAGGTGATGGTTCTTGATGATGAACCGTTTATAACCAGCATCTTATTTGACATGTTGGACGATTTGGGCGTGCAGACCAAAGAGAAATACCATTCCGTTGAGGAAGCGAACACTTCGTTGGAAAATTTTGCACCGAATGTTGTTCTTTCAGATATTGATATGCCCGACACGGACGGTTTCCAGTTTATCAAAAAAGCGCGTGTGGAACATCCTCATATCAATCAAGCGGCCATCGTATTTTTGACGGGCCATTCTGATCCAGCGTTTATCAAAAAAGCCAAGGCGCTGGGTGTGGCGGGCTATTTGTTGAAACCTGTGAAATATGACAGGTTGCGGGCTAATTTGACAAGGGTTCATAACGCCTTGACGGCTTCTGGCAGGCTATAGAAACGTTAAAATTCTATTCTGAATGCCGCGGTGGCTGAGGCGTATTTTGTCATTGAGCGCAGTCCCCTATTGATTTTGTAGCTGAACATGGCAAGCTGATTTTCAGATTTTTGAGTTGCATATATCTAAAAATAAAAGGCCTCATGCCTCGGGGAACCTATGCTGCAAACCTTAAAGCTGCTTTTGCCTGCCCTTCTCCCTTCATGGCGTTTCTTCGATGCCATCGCACCGTCACCGCGTATTGAGTTTTCCCTTCTGCAAAGCCGAACAGAAAAGTCGGTGCTTTGGCAGGAGTTCCGCCCTCGTCCGCCGTGCGTACCTGCCTCAGTGATGCTTACTCGCATGGTCTATAATCCGCGCTGGAATGAGACATTGTTTCTGGTGAGTTGCGCTGAACGCCTTACGGTAAACCCCACCAAGCATAGTCAATTAGAAATATTAAACCGCATCAAAGCCGATCTAGCGGGGGATGGCGCCAGCGAAACCACTGCACCTTATTTGCAATATAGGCTGCACTTCGTATCTGCAGACGGGGAGGAACTGACAAAACAGGTGACCTTCACTTCCCCTGTATATCCGTATTCAGAAGATACCAGCGCATGACATTAGAGACTGCGCTTCGAGCGACCGAAGTTTTGCTGGCGCTGGCCTTTTTGCAGCAAAGCATCGAACATCTAGCGGCTTCAAAAACTGAAGTGCGCCTGTTCGTGCCGCGTATTTTTCTGAGCTTTTTGCTACTAATTGGCTTTATGGCACCTTGGGTGTGTCTGGCGCTCGTGGTGTTGTCACTGCTTATCTTAAAGAGGTTTCAAGGTCCGTACAATGGCGGTAGCGACCGGATGAGCTTGCTCATATTGTGTTGCCTGACGCTCGCTCAATTTATGCCAAGAACGGCCTTACAAGAAGTGGTTTTTGGTTATTTGGCGCTGCAGCTTGTGCTGTCTTATTTCATCTCGGGCTGGGTCAAGGTCGCCAATCCGGATTGGCGCAGCGGCAAGGCCTTGCGGGATGTATTTCGTTTCTCAGCGTACCCCGTGAGCCAGGAACTACGGTTGCTTTCCGAATGGCCGCGGCTGCTCTTTGTGATGTCGTGGTCGGTGATGCTGTTCGAATTGCTTTTCCCTTTTGCTTTGTCGTCACACACGGCTCTAATAGTGGGGCTAGGAGTGGCCACTGTCTTTCACTTGGCGAATGCTTGCATCTTCGGCTTGAACCGGTTTTTCTGGATATGGCTCGCGGCGTACCCGTCGTTGATCTGGTTCCAAGAGCGTATTTTTATAGCATAAAAAACAGTGGCAGCGACTATAGGCCGCTGCCACTATCATAGGAAACTGAGATTGAAGCTTTACTCTGTTTCGTCTACAGCCCGTACATTGTCGTCAGAGTCTCTGTCGATCAATTTACTGTAGGGGTCGATGCCGACAAAAGTAGGCTTGCGGTCCAGAATAATCTCGATCGTTGAGCTGCCGTCTTTCACCTGTCTCTTTTCCAAAAGCAAAACATCATCTGCACCAAAATCTTTGGCGTCTGGGTCTTTCAGGAAAATGCCAATATCAACAGGAAGATCGAAAACGGCTTGGGTTTCTACACCGTTTTCGTCAGCGTAATATTTTGCCACTTTCACATCCAGAAATACTTTGAACCTGCCGTCAGCCATTTCTTCAACTCGGCTATTTTCCATCTGAAGGTCATAGAGCGTGATTTTTTCGAAAAAATCCTCGATCATGCTGCGCCATTCGGGGCCGGATTCTTCTTTGAAATATCCAAGCAAGTCGGTTGAAAGCGCGTAGCGCTCAGGGTTAGAGCCAAAGTTTGCAATTAGCCTGCGCAGGGCCCGGTTGACGGCCTCTTCCCCAACATAGTCCTTGAGCGCATACATGATCAGCGAACCTTTGCGGTAGAAAACATACTGCTGGCCTTCCACCCTATAGAGTGGCAATTCCCCTTCAGCGTCTTCGCCGCGCCCGTTCAGATATTTATCCAGCTCAAACTTCAGATACTTGCGTAGCTGATGCTTGCCGTATTTTTGCTCCATTAGTAGCATGGCGCTATATTGCGAAAGTGTTTCTGAAAGGAAGCCTGCGCCTTGCACATCTGCTGGCATAGCCTGATACGGCCACCACTGGTGGGCCATTTCGTGCGCTGTCACATAGTAAGGCACATCAATGGTTCCAGCATCGCGGATATCCGCGAGAAACCCAATTTCTTCGGAGTAAGAGATTGTATTAGGGAAAGACGATGCCCTTTTCCGAAAGGCTGGGAACTCTACGACGCGCATTTGCCTAAACTGGTAGGGGCCGAAAGCTTCGCCAAAATAGTCCAAGCTATCCCGCACACTGTCCATCATTCTATCGACATTATAGTCGTGTGGCTGGTGGTGGAAAATTTCGATATCGACGCCGTTCCACTTGTCGCGCTTCACTTCGTATCTCGCCGACAGAAAGTTGAAGTAGTTTACGATCGGCAAATCCATTTTATAAGAAAAATAGCGCCGGTCGCCCACCGTCCATTCACGCTCCAGGTACCCGGGCGAGAGGGCGGTTTGGTCAATGGCTGTTGAGATCGTAGTTTCGTAGTGAACAAAGCCGCCATCTGATGCCATCGCGGGCCTATGGTAGGCACTTGCATCTTCAAGTTTGGCACGGCGCGGCAACGGTGGCAGGCCACGCTTCTTGCGTTCATTTTTACTCGACAACAACGGGTCAAAGTCGAAACCGATATGGGGCGTTATCCTGCTGCTATCAAACGCTGTTCCGTTTGCTACTATTTCAATATCAGCRGCGCGGTGGCGGAACCCGTTGTTTTGWATRATRGTTTCGAAAGACAATACCCGCGTTTCGCCCGGCACCATTGGCTTCTCCAGATCAAAAATATAGTAGCGGTACACATCGTCAACGAATGTTTGCGTTGCGCCTTCAATTGCTACAAAAGGAACGTCCGCAAGGCGCGGCGGAAACACCAGATGAATGGTGGAGATATCCGCATCCGTTTTATTTTGCAGTATCTCAGTGCCGCGTGTTTCAACACGGCTCAGGGCAGGGTAAATATCAACATCAAGCTTCACATCTGTGATGAGCGGCATCGGCAGTTTTTCGTATTGCCTATATTGCTGCTCGTACGCCACCTGCATATCTTGAATTTCACTCGATGTTCGGTACTGGTTTAGGACATTGGTATTATAGTAAATGAACGATCCAGCGCCCAAGAGCAACGTGACGGACGCTGCAAACGGCACGGCGTAGCGGGGCGATTTGAACATAATCAGCCGCCGCATACGGTACCGGACAGGCTGCAATATGCCGCGGTTCCATAGTACAACAGTTAGCAGCAGCAAAATGCCTGCGATGGCAGTCCAATATAGGCGCAGGGCATAGGTGCCTTCCAGAAAGCGGCCGCTGCCGTTCATATCGGTAAGCGGTGCCGCTATTCCGCCGAGCGCATAACGCAGCAATGGATGTTCCACGCCAAGGATGACCGCTGAGCCAAGCGTGAACAGCCAGAAAGCACCCATCAGCATCAGGCCCAGAAAACGGTTCTTAACCAATACCTGGAAAAATACCGATAAAACAGCAAGATAAACCGGGATGGACAGAAACAGGAAACCGCGTTCAAGATAGTGACCGACCTCGAAAGTATAATAACCATTCAGGATCTGCGTTGAAACAGCGATCATAATGCCYAGCAGCTGGATGGAAATCATMACRGTMACTAGAGCAAMAAGTTTACTGGCAACAAATACCCAGTTCGGCGCAGGCAGRGCRTCAAGRATTTCGCTAAAYTTGSTRACMCGGTCRCGCCACACAATATCGGCGCCGTAAAACATSGCYACGCCCATCAGCGCCCAGAGAAKSCCKTCRGTTAAYTKYCCGAGCATRATCCTTGTRACAGGATAGGCRTTMACATCRTAMAGMACYTCSCGWTCAGCAAGGGAKACRACAGTCATAAAGATGCTGAAGCCCATCAATATTAGAAACGGCATGCTTTTTAGTACCATGGACATCTCGTAACTGGTCCGAGCAAGAAACTGCTTAAAGGGCGTGGAGCCGTCCCACGTCGGCGTGCCGCGTTGCCCCACGAAGGTTGCTGCGTTGATTTTAGCTTTATCGATGCCGATGACTTTCTTGTCTTGCTTTGCGGGTTTCGCGGCTCTGCTGAAAGAAAACCTCAGATACCCTAGTGTGAACATTGCAACAGCAAAAGTAGACCATAAAATCCGGTTCGTCAGGATCACGCCTGAGTAGCTAACTAATTTGGTGTTCAGCTCAGAAGCAGTCCAGTAGCGGGTCTGATCCTCAAACGTGCTAAGCATGAAAGGGTCCCACAGTTGGGCGATAGTTTCAGTGGCAAGCCCTGTTGTATACAGCACAAGAAGGCCCAGCGCAGTGATGTAACAGTAGAGCATGCTGCGCGATAAAATTGCCACCGCGAACATCGTTGCGGCAAGAACAGAAAGCGTTGGCACCATGAAACCAAAGAAAACAACGGCGTATTGCCAAAGGGCGGTGGGGGCGAGCATTTCTGAAGGTGCCCACGGCCAATAAGTGCCCACGTAAGCGCCGAGAGGCAAGAATGCCAAGGCCGCGACCATGGCGAAAAAGGCACCCAGAAAACGCCCAAAAAGGTAATCATTTTTGCTTATCGGCGTTGCAAAAATAATAGCATCAAACTTGTTATCAACATCTTTCAATACTGCGTTCGCGATATAGGACGGCATTATAAAGATGACGGGAATACAAGACAGCAACAGCATGAAGGTGAGCATGGTAGGCGAGTTGATAAAGACGTTTCCGCCCCTGATTGTGGCTTGGAATTCGTCAGGTTGGGCCGTGAATAGGGCGGCAGCGCCAAAGCAGATCACAGCAATCACAAGCGTTTGCACGGACAAAAACATGTAGCGGAACTCAAATGAAGCGATACGGAAAAGTCTCATCATATGCTCCTTTATGCTGCAATTGCTTTGGTGTCTGTGTCTTGGGATCCGTTAGTGGTCTCACTACGGGCCGAGGCAACAGACGAGAAATATACATCTTCGAGATGGGCGTTAGCCAGCTCAAAACCATTGCCTGGATTTGAGGATGCTTCCACGCGGATCACCATTTTACCAACGGACAAGTGGTTTGAGATTACATTAAACTCGGATTTGGCTGCGTCAAAATCGGCTTTATCGATCACTTTTGTCCAGATCTTTCCGTCAAGCTCAGCTGTCAGGTCTGCAGGCGTACCTTGTGATACGATTTGGCCAGCAGCCATCACTGCCATGTTAGGGCAGAGATCAGATACATCGTCCACAATGTGAGTCGATAGGATCACGACTACATCCTCGCCGATTTCGGAAAGCAAGTTATGGAACCGGTTGCGCTCCTCAGGGTCAAGGCCTGCAGTTGGCTCATCAACGATAATCAGCTGCGGCTGGCCAATAAGCGCCTGCGCAATGCCGAACCGTTGGCGCATACCGCCAGAGAAAGTTGCAAGTTTCTTTTTACGCACGTCGAAAAGGTTGGTTTGCACCAAAAGGCCTTCAACAACCTGCTTACGTTCTTTGCGGTTGGTAATGCCTTTCAGGACAGCAAGATGATCGAGCAGATCGTATGCAGAGCCGCGCGGGTACACGCCAAAATCCTGCGGCAGATAACCAAGGGTAGGGCGGATCGCATCCGGTTCAGTCAGCACATTGGTGTCGCCAAAGGTAATGCTGCCGGATGTTGGCTGCTGCAGTGTGGCGATCGTACGCATTAGAGATGATTTTCCTGCACCGTTTGGCCCTAAAAGCCCAAACATGCCTTTCGGAATATCGATGCTGACGTTTTTAAGTGCCTCGACGCCGTTCGGATAGGTATGCGTTAAATTCTTGATAGATAGCATGGTCTGCTTCCTCTTATTATTATTCTAAACCGCCTCGCAACGGTCGGAAGATTGGCTCAACTATCTGAACCATCTTCGTTTTTTGAAAGAGAAGACTGTGATTTATAGTCGGACGTACAGCACGGCCACTGACGCCGTTCTTTGGGCGACTGTGGTTGCTATTTTTAGCCGGTAATAATCAATAGTGTGGTTGCCTCATGGGCGAGCCATCATTCTATCTTCGCTGTCGCTATAAACTTCGGTTAAAGAGCGGGCGTTATATATCATAATCTTGCGGTTTTCTTCGCTGAGCCCAATTTTTTGCCTTTTTGCGGCAGATGCCTTAAACTGTTTTCCAAGAATCCAATAATGGGAGGAAACATTCCACAATGGATCAGATTGATAGCGATTTTTTAATTCAAGCGAACGCAACGATTTTGAACCAGGTCGATGTACTGGACAGTGTTTCAGTATTCCGCTGGCACATTGATAGCAATCAAGTTCAATACGAGCGCACCAACAGCCATACTTTAAGCATGTATATATCGGGCGGAGAGACAACCTACCGCGCGGACAAATCTGCCTTGAAGGGTGGGCCTGGGAAGCTGTGCTTGATGCCGCAAGGCCATGCGTCGCATTGGCATGTAAACGGCGCGGTAGAATTCGTTCATCTCTATTTTACTGATGATGCCTTCAAACAGTATGCCGCCAGGCGGTTTGATCGAGATGTGCGGACACTAGATTTACAAGACTTAACGTACCAACGTGATGTCACGCTTCAGGCATTGCTGGTTGATTATTTTGCAGCGTGCGAGAACGGTGGGCCAAATGCGCCGTTATTTGCTGAGCAAACCCTATACGGGATATTTGACCGATTACTGACAAGATATACTAGCAGGCAGGCCGCAAATTCTGCGCCAATAACTGGGGGGCTTTCTCCCATGCATAGGCGGCTTGTTAAGTCAGCGATTATGGAGGGCCTTCACCGGTCTCTTAGTATCGAAAAATTGGCTACACTTACTGCCTTGAGCCCCTATCACTTTGCCCGAATGTTCAAGCTAAGTTTTGGGGCCGCCCCGGCACAATATATAATGCGGGCGCGGATTGAAAAGGTAAAAAGCTGTTTCAAAACGCCCGCGCGTTTATCAGAAATAGCAGTCGCGACCGGGTTTAGTCAGCAAAGCCATATGAACCTTCACTTCAAAAGGCATGTTGGTGTTACGCCAGGGGTTTACCGGAGAAACTGCCAGTAAACATTCTCTGGCTTGCCTCCTGGATTGTCTCTAGGCATGTGGCAAGCTTAACCGTGCACAGCCTCTAATTCGTTTTCCTTTGCTGAGCCTTGTGTGGCATAGCCAAAAAACAGGGGCCTTGATTTTTTACAATTAGAGTATAGTATCTAATATCTAATAACGGAGAGATCGTCGGTGGGAAATCGGGAACGTATCATTGCGGAAAGCCTGCACTTGTTTAACCAACACGGTGCAGAAAACGTGGGCTGCAACAAGATCGCGGCTAGTTTGGGCATAAGCCCTGGTAACCTCTATTACCATTTCAAAAACAAAGAGGCGATTATCCAGCGCCTGTTTGACGACATTGATGCGGATATCACAAGCATCCTTATTCATTTCATAACCAATTGTTTTAAAGCCTAGAGCTTCAAAACCAAGTGATAAGCCTCCACATCCAGCAAATAAATCAATGTATTCAAGTTATTTTCATAATACAACAAAGGATTATCAACACTCTCTCCTACTGCTTTACTTGCTGCAAAAT
>JAESRJ010000145.1 GCA_016764715.1 Kordiimonadaceae bacterium
GAAGCTGCCCCGCTTGCCCCCAGCGCAGTATTCGGTGCCATGCTCGCCAACCCCTGGCGGTTGCTCATTGGCCAAACGCTGTTCCTCGGCGCGGTTACGTACGTAGTTTCCTTCCAAATCCAAAACGGGATCGAACGCGTCGCCAAAATTATGATGCCGGGCTTTTTTATCCTACTCGTAGTCCTTGCGGTGTACGCGGCTTTTGTAGGCGATTTTGCCCGCGCGCTCAGCTTCCTATTTGTCCCTGATTTCAGCGCTGTGACGATGAAAACCGTGATGCTCGCCGTGGGCCAGGCGTTTTTCTCCATCGCCATCGGGCTCGGCATTATGATCACTTTTGGGTCTTACCTGCCGAGGGAAACATCTTTGATGAAAACCGCCGCTGCCATCTGCCTGACCGATACACTGGTGGCGGTGATTGCAGGCATGGCCATCTTCCCCTTGCTGTTCGCGCAAGGCATTGATGCCAGCGGCGGGCCGGGCCTTATTTTCGTTACCATGCCTGGGGCCTTCAGCGCCTTGCCCGGCGGCGGGTTTTTCACCTTCCTGTTTTTCGGGTTCCTGTTTCTGGCTACCTTCACCACAGGCATTGGCACGCTGGAAGCCGCCGTTGGCTGGCTGGTGAACCGCGGCACCTCCCGGCGTAAAGCTGCGTGGCTGTGCGGCGGCGGCGCATGGTTCGTGGCGCTCGGCGCAATGCTGTCGTTCAATCTGTTCAAAGACGTTCGGCCGCTGGCGATGCTTGTCAAATTCAAAGACAATACGCTTTTTGATACGCTCGATCTTATCATCGCCAACTTGCTGCTGCCGGTGAACGGGTTGCTATTGGCACTGTTCGTTGGCTGGGCGCTGCAAGGCAAGTTTCTCAAGACAGAAATTGCTGTGGACGGTGCGGCCAAGTTCTATCCGCTGTGGCACGCAATTCTGAAGTATCTAATACCGGTGGCCATCATCGCCATTCTAGTCTCGCTGTTTGGGTAAAGGCCCGGCAGCTCTACCAGAGTAACTGGGTTGCGGCCAACCGTTTGCCGCTCTCAGTAATTGATCGCTGGACTACCAGACGGATAAAACGCGCCCATCAGCCGCATGCCACCCTGGCTGGTGCACTCAAGCGAATGCAGCTGTTTTTYCGGTAGGAAAATTACGTCGCCCGGCYTCACCTCWGYGCGCGCGCCTTCAGTCCACATATAGCCTTCCCCGGATAGAATGGTGATAGCTTCTTCATACATATGCCGGTGCAGCGCTGCCCGCCCGAGGGGGATTTCCCCAATAAATTCTGTCACTTCAAGCCCGCCTTCTTCGTCTCCTACCAATACTTGGTAGAAGCGGTCGGCCATGGACGTGCGTGCATCCTCACATGTATCTGTTAGGCGTGGCAGCGACCCTTCTATGAACCCGCTCGGCATCTGCTCAACCAATTTCGGCACAGGACCACCGGGGCATACAACAGCAATCAGATCAAGCCCTTCGCTGCCAGCATTTGCCGCGAAAGCAAAGGCCTCACCTGGGGCGACATAAAGGCCGCTTTCCGCTTTTATTGAAAAGTCCTCCCCCGAAACTGTAAGCGTACCGGCGCCCGTTTGCACAAACAGCGCAACTGCACTTTTCCCGAAAGACAGAATATCACCGGAGCGCCCGTCACTCTTGAGCTGCCACTGGTCCAGATGTAGGGAACCATCCTTGCCACCGATTGAGTTTGCCACTTGCCACGCACCGAGCGTCGAGAAATCAACACCAGAAGGCCGTTTTACATAACAACCACCATCCAGCTCGGCTTTACCGTCCTGTGCGAACGGTGTGTTCACCACGTGCGCGGTGGCCGCACGCTCAGCCTCACTTGCCAGCTCGTAGGTGTCAGCTAGCCCATTATGGCTGCCGTCACACAGTGGGCCAGCCGCCGTTTGTTTGCAGCCGCACAGCAATATTTCCTCGCCGTCAATTTTGGCTTKGAAAGCAACAGGCTCAATCCCGGTGCCTTTATGGGCCCCGTCACAAAACGGCTGTTTCTTGCTTTTGCCGCACGCGCACCACATGTAGGTGCGACCCGCTTTTGGCAGTGTTACTAAATAGGGCTTTGGGCTGGCGACAATTGGTTTTTCCATGCTCACATGCCCCGCTTAGTCAGAGCCAGCATCATGGTTAGTGCCGCTACCCCGATAATCATCGCCGTAATATTTACTGGTGATTTTAGTATGGAACTCCTGCGCGGTAACTGGTGGGTATTTGGGCTCACCCAACCCCGGCAATACTTCCAGTACTTCGTCCTCCCACACATAAACTGCCATCGGAAACGAGATCCTCGGTTCGGTTATCGGCGCGCTGGACCTCGGCGCTGCCACCCGGTGCGTGGTGGAGGGAAAACGGTCATTACTGATCCGCTGCATATAATCGCCAGTGTTGATAATGATCGAGCCCTGCGGCGGACTGAGCCTGATCCATTTCATGTTGGCGCGGTTCAGCACCTGTAGGCCTGATTGGTTCGCAGCCGGAAGTATGGTGAACAAATCAACATCTYCGTGCCCCAGCATACGGCCGGTTCCAGCCTCGTTCTCCGCCTCGCTCAACACAGGGTAATAGTTGAGCCGAAAGCCAAAATTACTGGCGTTAAGTTTGCCGTCATATAGATGCGGATCACAGCCGAGATACTGCAACATTGCCTGCATTAAGGGCTGCACTAACCCTTGGTGCGCCTCGACCACCTGGCGAAATACAGGCTCGTACCCTGCCGCCGGCCAATAGTCGCGCTCCTTGTAACCAGCGTTACCGTCCAGATCAAAAGCACGCCKGCAGAACACCCAMCCTTCAACCAGATCTGGGTGAATGATCGTYGTGGCTTTCACCGGGAARTASCCCTGATTAACMGAGCCGTGGCGTGCGGCCAAATACKGCGTRCGGGCATYCTTMGGAATGGTCTCAAAGAACTCAGCAGTCTTGGTACTGATTTGGTCATAAAGACCAGTATCCACGCCGTGCCCAGTCAGTACGGCAAAGCCGATCTCCTCCATCGCTGCGCCAAGCTCAGCTGCGAAGGCTGCTTTAGCATCCAATCCGCCCGCAAGCGCAGCGGCCATATCGATGGTTTTAATCTGGTAGTCTTCATCAAACGCGTCTACATCTGCGTTTTCGGTCAAGCCGTAGGTCTGGTCTTTCCGAACCTGCTCATAGCGCGCGAAATCCTGGTTCACCTTCCCGGTGCCCGCTTCCATTTCCTGATCGCTCATACCCTGCCCCGCATACTTCTGACTAACCAACTTCGCCCCGTTGAGCCCAATTGTTCCCGACTATATGCCCAAGCAGGCGAGCCCGGCAACAGGAGACGCCGCAGCTCCTCTAATCGTGACGCAAATGTTTGGTGAGCGAATGGCTACTAACCACTACCAGCCCCAGCGCGAGGCCAA
Source organism: Kordiimonadaceae bacterium (assembly GCA_016764715.1). GTDB lineage: Bacteria > Pseudomonadota > Alphaproteobacteria > Sphingomonadales > Kordiimonadaceae > Kordiimonas. The sequence goes on from JAESRJ010000145.1 coordinate 3,399, forward strand.
TGATATTGATAAGCGCATAGAGCTTATTGCCCTTTATGTTTCGAGCCGCGACCCGGAAATTGTTCGCCAACATGCAGACCCCTAATCGCACTTGCCTATTTACTTAAGCAGCAGTCACCTGCGCCTTAGTAGCCTATTATGGTTAATAAACAAAGATTGCTGTCTAAAACAGAGGTTACTTAAACAGAAACTCGCGGCAGATTTTCTCGGTATCATCTTTGGTTAGGGCGTCGTTGGTAAGGCCGCACAGGAAGTTGCCCGCATCCAGCGTTTGGTTATAGCGGCAAGACCCACAAAGCCCGAAACCCCTTAGGCCGTGCTGATGCTGCCACGCGCTTAAAATATGCATTAACGCCTGTTCATCATCACTGTCTTTCAAGCTCAAGTCTGGGATTTGAGCCGACACGCTTGCAAGGATCGCAGCACCTTCGGCCGTTAGGGACAAGCGCGCGACGCGTTTATCGTCCGGGCAAGGCGTACGCTYTATCAGCCCTTTGCCTTCCAGCAATTTCAAACTTTGCGATAGACTACCTTTGGTTAGACCCAGGTATTCTGTCAGCGCCAACGCCGTATTTGAATAATGGTTACATTTGGATAGGTAATCCAAAATCTCAGCATGGGTGAGCTGCAAACCCACAACGGCGGCGGCTTTGCGCTGCAAACTGGAACGCAGACTTAAAAGCCGCTCGAGCCATATGGAGGTGTTTTGTTTCATGGGTCACATAGTATCGTTTCTAAACTAACTTGACAAATAGAAAGTTTCGCGTACCTTCTCAGTAATTAGTTTTGATTCGAAACTATATTAAAAATGATCGCTACATAACATCCCCTAGAAAACACCCCGTAGAAACACGAGAGACAAACCCATGAAAAAATCCCTTATTCCATTCCTTCTTGCCGGCTGTTTGGTTAGCCCAGCGATTGCCCACGACATTAATGCAGAAAAAGGCAACGCCGGAAACGCTTCTTTCGATATCGTGCACGCMAAAGTCACAGCCACCGCAAATACCCTCAGYTTYTATATGCATGTCAGCAAAAATGCYGGTACWTCGAAGCCGTCCGCTACTGGTAAGCTYGCTGGCAGCGACGTRTTCTCCTACGTTTGGCCAACCAAACTAGACAGCAGCWYMGTWGGTTTTGARGCCGAGCARGGCATACTYGCCATGGCYGTAACRGCYCACCCRGATTTTGACGACACSCCSCTKTTTGACGAAAACGGTGACGGTGATTTAGGCAATGACGGCAATGTCTGGCACTCACACTGGGTTGTACTTGTGGGCGACGACGCCTGCGGCAAAGGCTCGCTTAAGGTAAAAGATATTCCAGCGGGCACATCGCCGAAGTTGCCGCTTACCTGGCCGGGCCTGCCGATTTTACTCGATAGCCCAGGTTATTCCCCTGTGATCGACAAGGACACGGTAGTTGTAACAGTGCCGTTCAAAAATGCTGCCGCCCTTAAAGGCATTGCTTTTGACGGCGTAACAGCGGGTCTTCGCGTGAACGAAAGCGCGCACTCGCCGCTTCTCTGTGTGGCTGATGTTTGGGACATTGCGTCTGGCGATTTATCCCTGCCCGGCAAAATCGACTAAGCCGAATGGGCCCAAATACCTGCGGCGGGCAACTCGTCTGCCCCCGCAACCCTACGACGGAGATCCGCTATGACACCTGAATATAAACAAGCACCTGAACTGATCACCAGCACATGGCTAAATACGCGCGTGCCGTTATCGCTCGCAGCACTCAAGGGCAAAGTCGTAGTTATCTACGCCTTCCAGATGCTGTGCCCCGGCTGTGTCGAACACTCGATCCCACAGGCCCGCAAGGTACAGACCCTTTTCGGCAAGGAAAATGTAGCCGTGATCGGTCTGCATACAGTTTTTGAACATCACGGCGCGATGGAAGAGGTTTCGCTGAAAGCTTTCCTGCATGAGTACCGCGTTGATTTCCCCGTGGCCATTGATAGGCCATCAGAAAGCAAGAACGATCCGCTGCCACAAACTATGCGAAAATACGCCATGCAAGGCACGCCGACCCTGCTACTGATCGACCGTAACGGCCTGTTGCGCAAACAGTATTTCGGCCGCGAGGATGACCTAACGCTCGGCGCTGAGATCATGGCTYTRATGCGCGAACCAAGTACAAACACCCTTACCGAGCCGACGCAGCACGGAACTGCGCAAACAACCGCTGACTGCACGGATGAGGCCTGCCCCATTTAAGGCACCGGGCCATGAATTCACCGCAACTCTGGTAGAAAACACCCGGACTATGTTGCTTTCGGGCAGCGCTCTTCCAGCACACTTAACGCCTCAACGGGTGCTGGAAGGGGCCGCCCAAGAAAAGCCGAGCCCACACCGTTGGYCCTACCCTTCAGTTTTGCGCTACGGTTAATTGACAGCCTTCCCTGCGGCCCTACTATCATKTCAGTACTGATAGTTAGCCCYTAGTTGGAAGAATGCCATGCCCGCAMAAGATGCCGTCTCCACCAACATTTATGAAGCKCTGCACGCCACAGAAAAACGGCACGGCTCTAACGAGGCCATTCGTTATATTGAAGATGTCTACCAAACTGAGCCATCCATCAGCTGGACATACAGTGACTTTATGGCTCGCATCCGCGCAGCAGCTAACTTGTTCCGAGCGTGCGGTGTAGGCGACAAAGCTTCCATCGCGCTGATGGGGCCCAATATTCCCTTCAGCCAAGTGGCGCTTTTTGCGGGGGAAGTCGCGGGCTATACGTTACCGATCAATCCATTTTTACCGCAGGAGCATATTGTTGGTCTCCTCACCGCAGCCAAAAGCTGCGTGTTAGTTTTTGCAGGGGACCCGGCCCTGGCGGATAAGTTCAAAGCCGCRGKYMYSACKTWKSARCATGTATTTTTGCTGAATAGCGGCCCTAACAGTTTTGAAGCGGCTTTGGCCCAGCACCGGTCAGACGTACTTGATTTTCCCGTGCGCAGTGATCCTGATGCCGTTATCGCCACCTTTCACACGGGCGGGACCACCGGCACGCCCAAACTTGTGCAGCAAACACAAGCCAACCAGCTCGCCGCTGCCCGCGGCGTCGCGGCCCGCGGTGTGTTCACCAAAGATGACATCGGCCTCAACGCGATGCCGCTCTTCCATGTTGCTGGCGCACTGTGCATTGCTTTAACCACGCTTACCGTCGGCGGCTGCCAGCTGCTCTGCACAGCATCTGGTGCCCGCCACCCKGATTTTGTTCCCGGTTACTGGAAGATACTGGAAAACCACAGCGTTACAGTGGGCGGCGGCGTCCCTACTACGATGGGCGCCCTGGCCACTAACCTGCCTGAAAGCAAGCCWGCTGCTCTCAAAAAAATAATCACGGGCGGCGCGGCTTTGCCCATTTCCATTGAAGCGGCGTTCAAGGCCAAACTGGGCATCGGCCTCCACATAATATACGGCATGACTGAAACTGCAGGATTGCTCACTATCAAAAAGCCGGAAGATGATTTGCCGCTCGGCTGGTGCGGGCCTGCGGCTGGCGATTTGCACATTCGTATCGTCAGCAACCCTCAGGATATTGAAAACACTGTTGCCCCCTTTGGGACAAACGGCCATGTAGTTGCCCGGGGAGAATTTGTTAGCCCGGGGTACACAGACGCCGCCTATAACATTGGGGCCTTCACTGATGACGGCTGGTTTATAACTGGTGATCTCGGCATGATGGACGAAAACGGCAACCTGTTACTAACGGGCCGCGCGAAAGACCTGATCATCAGAAGCGGGCATAACATCGATCCCGCTATCATCGAAAATGCCGCCCTGAAACATCCAGACATTGCGGCCGCCGCTGCGGTGGGAGCTCCTGATGCCTATGCAGGCGAGCTGCCGGTTCTTTATGTGCAGATGAACGCGGGTGCGCCGGACCTTAATACAGATGCTTTGCTCGAGATCCTGCGAGCTGAGATTGAAAAGCCTGCCGTACCGAAATGGATTGAATGTGTTGAGACACTGCCAGTTACAGCGGTGGGCAAAGTGTATAAGCCTGTCTTAGTTGCCAAGGCCGCAAACAGAGCGGTAGGTGCGCTTTTGAAAGCGGCGGATATTGATCCAGTCGCCGTGACCGTGATAGATAAAAACGGCATACCCGCCGTGACTTTTGTGGCTGACAGCAGGAGCCACCGCTCGATCAAAAAACTGATGGAACCGCTTCTTCTTACCTACACTATAAGCACCCCTTAGCACCCGATTTCCCCTAGGTTCAGCAAGACCAAAAACTGGCGCCGCCGCACACCTGCTGTTCACTTACAATTGATCACTAGTTTAGTGCATCAGCCTACGTCTTAGGCCTACAAACAAGGTGGATTTGCAACTAACGCTTAGTCAACTTCTAAGCAGAGCTGCACTTGGGAAAGAAATCGGGTAAAAGGGGTTCTAAAATGGCCACTATTCTTCAGCAGATATGCCGCACCGCAGGCCTATCAACACTGGCACTTGCCGCGTTTATCATTACAGACAGCCAAACGGGGCAGCTATCCGCCGGCGCGTACGCCGCAGAAACCAGCCGCTCCGAGTTAGGTGAATGGGACCGCTGGGCGCAGCACAATCCCGCATCGACGGCCAAGGTCGACCATTCGCCAATGGACGCCATCCTGAGTTTTATCACCATTARATCCGGTGCCCGTCAGGCGATCGCCTATGCCTCACTTAAGGGAAATACGCTTATTTACGTGCGTGAGTACGGACGGTATCTGGAAGACATTCCAGTATCCCAGCTGAACCGGGATGAGCAGCTGGCCTATTGGTTAAACCTCCATAATGTGGGCGTAATTCGTTTCCTTGCAGAAAACAAAAGAGCCTACAAGACGATAAAAAAGCATCGCGGCCTGCCGGGCAGGCCTGGCGTCAAATGGGCTGAGAAAATATTCCACGTCGAAGGCGTACCGTTATCGCTTGAGGACATTGAGCAGAATATCCTGTTCCGCCACTGGAAAAATCCGCTTATTCTTTACGGCCTCTGCTACGGAACCAAGGGCAACCCGCCTATTGCCAACGTTGGATATCGGGGCAGCAGCGTRATTGCTCAGCTGGAAAACGGCGCTCGTAAATTCATAAAATCAAGCAAAAACGTTAAACTGAAAAGAACAAACCTGAAGGTTTCCAGCATCTACGCTTGGAATAAAGCTGCGCTTTTTGGAAATGATGATGCACAGGTTATTAGCCATATCATGGCCTATTCATCCGAGAAGAAAGCAGCAAAATTTGCTTCCGCCAGAACCATTTCCACAATCAGGTTCAATTGGCGCACAGTTGCCTTTGTGCCTCGCCAAGTCCGGTCAAACGGAAATGGTGGCAGTAGGTATGCTGGCGGCAGCGGTTATGGCGGYAGCTGAGCTGSCCCCTTTTATGCCGCACACGCTATCATACCAAGTCCAATTTGAGCTGCCGCACCAGTGGCAGCTCAGTTGCTAAATACGCCGCGCATCCGGGTTTCGCAAGGGCTGGCGGCCTGCACYGGAGTGTTACTGGCCGCCCTCGCCTTTGTCCGGCTGCAATCTGGCGCATTCGGGTACGACATTCCTTTTGCAGACCGGCCTACCGAACTTTTGGTCGCCCTAATGATGCTAGCCGGGTTTGCCTATTTCGGCATTTTGCTCCTCCTCCGCAAGCAAGCACCTAGTCGCAAGACACTGGCAATACTGCTTGTTTTCGGCGCTCTACTCCGTCTGATGTGGCTGTCTTCCACGCCTATTTATGAAGATGATTTCTACCGGTACTTCTGGGACGGCGCGCAAGTAGCAAGCGGCGTGAACCCCTACATGCACGCTCCCGCTGATGCGCGCGCTGTGGGCCTGCCAGCAGATATTTCGCTGCCGCCATCCGCAGTGAAACCCGAGAATAGCAGACTGGCAGAAATCGCTAAGTCCGGCCCACAAGACCGCGTAGCCTACCCTTATATCCGCACTATTTACCCGCCCGTTGCGCAGGCCTTCTTCACCTTCAATCATATAGTGTCCCCCTGGGGGCTGGATAGCTGGCGCATGATCCTGTTCGCAGTTGATTGTTTTAGTTTATGGCTGGCTTTCCGCCTGCTGCGCTCGCTTAACAAACCCATGTGGCAGGCTATGATTTTCTGGCTCAACCCGCTTATCCTGACAGAAACGATGAATGCCGGCCATATGGACGCTTTGCTGCTGCCGTTTCTGCTAGGTACAGCGCTTCTCGCCGCGCACGGAAAGTTTGGTGCCGCCGGCATCAGCCTTGCGGTGGCCGTAGGTGTTAAATTTTGGCCAATCATGCTCGCGCCGCTTTTGTTCCGAACACTGCTAAAAAACCCGCGCAAACTTATGGTGGCGGTGCTGCCCTTTGYCGTRTTAACGGGGCTTCTTCTTGCACCGCAGATGCTGGCAAAACTGGACCAAACGGCWGGGRTCGCAGCCTACGCTGAAGGGTGGCARACCAATGCYTTTCTGTTTGGGATTGTTGACGATATTTCAGCRGKCATTCTCAGCRCCCCCGRCATAACYAGCAGGMTATTRGTTGTTGCCCTACTGGGCCTGATTATTTTTCAGCAATCTAGAAAGCCTCCGAACGAGACGAACGCTATGTCTGGCAAGTTCCTACTCGTTACGGCAGCGCTGTTTCTAATTTCACCCACTGGGTACCCGTGGTATCTGGTCTGGCTTATTCCGTGGCTTGTCGTACACCCTTCAGCGCCGCTTTTACTGCTAACGGCCACACTGCCGCTGTATGATTTTCGGTTCCCGATGACGCTGGACATTGCCAGCACCGCAGCCACGACCGAGTGGTTCCACAGCCTGGTAGTGCCGCTGCAATTCGCGCCCACGTTGCTGTGGCTTGCCTATGGCTTCCTTAGGAAAAGAGCACCAAGAGAGCTGGTAGCCACATGATCAACAATCACAAAATATGTGTGCTGATCCCAGCCCTGAATGAGGAGGAAACCCTCCCGCATCTACTGGCCGCAATTCCCACGTATGTAGATAACATCATCGTTGTGGATAATGGCTCTACTGACCACACGGCCGTGCGGGCAAAAATTGGCGGCGCGCAAGTWGTGAGCGAACCGCGACGAGGATACGGCCAAGCCTGCCTCAGCGGCATACGGGCCCTGCCTGCTTGCGATATCGTTATTTTCCTTGATGCAGATTTCTGTGAAGACCCCGCCAAAATTGCCAACCTCTGCGCRCCCATCATTGACGGTAATGCAGAGATGGTACTGGGCAGCCGCATGCACGAAAGTGCGCGCCAGCACCTTACGCCGCCACAGCGCTTGGGCAACGGCTTTGCYTGCTGGCTAATGAACCTGATTTGGCGCACAAACTATACTGACCTAGGCCCGTTCCGCGCGGTGACACCAGCGGCGCTTAGCGCCATGCAGATGCAGGACAGAGACTTCGGCTGGACCGTAGAAATGCAGATCAACGCCGCAAAGGCTGGTGTTCGCACCGCTGAGATTAATGTGCCCTACCGCCACCGGCTGTACGGAAAATCAAAGATATCGGGCACCGTAGGCGGCGTACTTCGCGCAGGCAGYAARATCCTYTATGTGATCGCACGGGAAATATGGCGCGGCAAGCGCGGTTGGGCAGGCACGAACACCGCAAAAAAAGGCCAAGCATCACAATAGGAAACAAGCGCTTCATCCTAGTGAGGAGAAGCGCGCTGCCCCACTATTTGGATCAGCTTATCTCATAGAAAAACGCACTGCAGCAGCCGTAGAACCAAAAGTTTTGCTGGCTAAGCTAGCTCGTCTCGCTGCAGGAAGCGCCGTAGGCGAAACAGCTGTAACAGCGGTGATGGCGTAACATCACACGGGCTTTCATCGCCTCCGTTAATGTGCCGCCTAAATCATACGCCGGGTCGTCATCCACAAGGGTGCAAGCGTAAACCCGCATCTTGCCTTTGTCTTTCACCACCATTTTKGAGAARGCRCACATRAAATCCKCGCGSCCTTTTTCTGTATGRAAGCYTGTCATRCAGCCTTCRGTGATTTGCGGCACGTCCGCTTCGCTAAACGGTGTTTGAAATTCGGGGAAGGCAACGATATGCGGCGGCGTCTCGAAGCCCATATCCGCTACCAAAGCGTGGTAGATTGCATCTACGTCTGCCGTGTTTTCGCCTTTAGTCATATGGCGGGCGATGGAGACTTTAAATCCGCGTTTCAAAAGCTCGCCAATGCCCTGCACCGCTGATTTGAAACTGCCCTTGCCGCGCCCGGCATCGTGCTTGGCGGCCTCGTGGTGATCAAGGCTAACCCGGAACGAAACCGAATGTTTAGTGTGCAGCAGCAGGTCCACCTGCGCGAGGCGTTGTAAGAGCGGAGCTGTCGCATTGGTTAGCACCATGCACGGCTTATACTGTGCAGCATATAGCAGGATTTTAATCAGATCTTTGGCAATGAAGGGTTCGCCGCCAGTGAAGGAAAACTGCTCAACTCCCATCGCCACGGCTTCATCGATGAAGGGTTTTGCATCCTCGAATTTCACCAGCCCCAAGCGAGTATCGCCGGGTTTTGATCCTTCAAGGCAGAAGGCGCAAGCCAGATTACAAGCAGTGCCAGTATGGAACCATAGTTCCTTCAGCGCGTGCGGCTGAATATAGCCGCGCTTGTCACCCTTGGGCGTATGCAGCCAATTGGCGCCTTTTTCTGGGCCTTGCTCTTGGGCCTTATCGGCACCCTCAAGTTTTATGTCAGCGGTTCCGTCCACAGCGCGCTTAACAACAATCGCCAGAGACTGGGTCTTTTACACCGTCTGTGCCGTAGGGCATGGCGGTGCCGCAGCCCGGGAATATCCCGAAATGTCTATCCCAAGACCCGTAGAAATCAAAATGATCGCGAAAGCGGGTTTCCTGTAGCATGCGGTATGTGTTGCCGCACACTGGAAACATCCGGCCTGTTTCAATGAAGTGATGACCGTCGAGTTCAAAAGCCTCGCTCTGGTGATCAACCGTGCCTTTATACATCACCGCTTGGCCGTAATCTTCACAAGCCGGCTCCAAAGCATCCAGTTTAAACAGCCGGTACGTGGCGGAGAAGAACCGGATATTGCCAAGCTTTATCTCGATAGCTGGGTTGGTGATGGCCAGTGGGCGATCAGTGACCAAGCGCGGGTCCCTGAAGCCGCTTTCGCGCGCGATGGTCAAAAAATCGTTCCAGTAGAGAGCCCCGCTCAGGCATTCGCCGTGAAGCACCGGGTCTTTGGTCAAGGCCTCAGGCACCCGGCGGCTGGCATAAACGTCAGAGAAATACATCTCACCGCCCGGCTTCAGCAAGCGGTAGGCTTCCCTAAGAACAGCGCCTTTATCTTCACACAGGTTAATCACACAGTTTGAGATAATCACATCAAAACTGGCTTCTTCAAGATCAAGCTCATGCAGTGTTTCCAAATAGCCTTTATGGAAGCTGACGTTGGATTTCGCATAGCCGAATTTTTCGCGGTGATACTCAATATGCCGGTTAGCAACATCCAGTTGCTCGTCGGTCATATCTATGCCGACCACACGGCCGGTCTCGCCGACGAGCTGTGCCAAGGCGTACGCATCGCGGCCCGACCCTGAACCCAAATCAAGAATAGAAAGCCCTTCAAGCTGCTCCGGCACCACAAGCCCGCAGCCATAATAGCGCATCATCACTTCATCGTGGATGTTGGACAATATTGGCTTCAGGTAATTGGGCATGCCCTCKTCGGTGCARCASGCRTCYGTCTGCARRTCRTCTGACCCTTGCARMGTYTTRCCRTAATATTCTTGAACCATTTCATTCATGTGGATCTGTCCCCAAAAAGTGAAGAAGCGTAAATATAGACTTTAGTTGATAGGTCTTTAGCTCTCGCCAGCACTCGCAGGCAAATCAAGCTTTCGCGACATTGCCGATGTTCTGTAGCGCCGCGCTAGCTTTTCAGCTGGGTATCCTGCCATAAAGGCAAGGGCATACAAGCGGTTAAAGAAAGTGCGCTTGATATAACCAGCCTCGTCCCAGCGGCGCGGATTAACAGCCAGCGGCTGCGAGAGACCCGAGCACTCCCCCATTCGGCGCAATTGCCGCACAAGCGCAACTTCTTCAAACAAGGGCAGGACTTGGTGCGCGCCTGCAGCCCAGTAGAGTGTGCGTTCAACAAAAATGCCCTGGTCACCGTAGGGCACACCGCCGACCCTTGCGCGCAGGTTAATGCAGGCGGCGAGTGCGTTTTTAAAGCGCGTATTTGCGCCGCTGAAAGCAAACTGGAAATAGCCGGATTTGCRGCCCGCMGCCCTTGCRGWTTTTAYCGCSAGAAAMGCMGCMGMWGAMGGYGYYGCGTCYGCRTGMAGGAACCAYARGAAAGCACCTACCGCATATTTGGCACCTGTCATCAACTGCTTGCCCCTGCATGGCCGCTCCGCTACGTACCGCGCACCGTGCTTTAACGCGAGTGCCCGTGCAACATCGGAGCCACCACCATCCACAACGATTGTTTCGAAATCCGTGTCCTCGGCTTCTAACGACAAAATCGATAGGAGATTTTCAAGCGCTGCGTCGTCCTGGTAACAGGGAATGACAATGCTGATTTCTGGGGGTGAAGTAACGCCTGCAGTCACGCTGCTTCTACCTCAACTGAATTCAATATCCGACTGGCCTCACGGCAAAAGACCTGTCGCGATTTCCGAGGGTCCGTTACCAGATCAATCAGCGCACGGTCAAGGTCGGCAAGCGTATCGATATCATAAAGTCCGCCAACCATGGCTACCGACTGCCTAGCGTCAAGGCAGATAGTTTCCAGCGACTGCCCTAGCGTATCAGTGCTCCACGGCAGGTGCTGCATGTCCGGCCACCCTTGCTTGCTTGCCATCAATGTCACGCCGCCATCTTCGGAAGACGCTAACACCGCGTCGCTGGTAGCCAGTGCCTTTGCTGATGCGGAAAATATGCCTGAGTGCAGAAGCGGCGCGTCTGAACCAATGTAATAAATTTCACGATACCGCATGCGCCGAAGGCGGGCATCAATACAGTTGATGCGCTGGCCCAAATTACCATTCGGCTGATCTACCAAATGGCAGGTCCGACCCGCGAACTGGCGGGTCAATATCTGCTGGGCCCACAAATTATCATCCTTATCGGTGATCGCGAACACAAGCACCCCCGGCCAWGCMGCCATATCTTCCAGCGCGCAATCAAGCAGCAATTCCGCCACCCGCAATGCATTTTTCTGGCCAATATCGGCCGCCAGCCGCTGCTTGCCAACGCMYTGTACAGGACGACGGAAAAACAGTGTTAGCACTGCGTCTGGTGATATGTCTCGGCGTAACAAGGTGATTGAATTTGGCCCCTAGGTTCGCGTAACTTCATACAAAATAATACGCGCGCGCGCCAACATTAGATGCATGTATCACAACCTTTTGACCTATAACTTAAGGCTCCGTGATCGTCCCCGCACTGCAACTCACCATAATGTTAGCCAGAGTGTCTGGCCGTTTCGCCCTATTTACTTTAGAGAACGTGCCCTAATAGCAGCGCTTCATCACGGCAGGGGAAAACATGAAATTATCACGTCTAATCTATGCCGCCTTCATTGTTGCGGTCACTTGGAACACAGCTGCCGCAGCTGCGCCGCCAAAAGCCATTGATTACTGGACAAAGCATGATCCTCAGTCCGCCACCGTGATTGACCATACTGCCTGGGATACTTTGCTGAAAAAATACATCCGCAGTGATACCAAGGGATTGAACCTATTCGATTATGCCGGTGTATCGGAAGAGGATGCCGCTGCCCTRCWGGACTATCTGRATATGCTATCAGAGGTTAAAGTCACARGYTTGAACCTCAGAGAGCAGCGCGCATATTGGATCAACGCTTATAATGCTATCACCGTTAGCTTAGTGATCGAAGAATTCCCTGTTACTTCCATCAAGCAAGTRCTTGGCGGGCTGTTTAACACTGGCCCTTGGGATGAAGACGTTTTCGAAGTTGAAGGTAAAGACATATCCCTCGATAACATTGAACACGGCATACTGCGCCCAATATGGAACGACCCACGCACTCACTATAGTGTAAACTGCGCGTCGTATGGTTGCCCCAACTTGGCAACCAGCGCGTGGACTGTAGCGACGATGGAAGAGATGTTGGACGCAGGCGCSGTRGCCTACATCAATAGCGACCGGGGTACGCTAAAAATWGAGGGCGAYGAAGTTTGGGTTTCGTCTATCTTTCACTGGTTCAAGGTTGATTTCGGCGACACRGACRAAGGCGTAATTGAGCATTTGAGAAAATATGCGCAAGGCGATTTGAAAACCGAGCTTGAAAACGTAACGGAAATAGGTGGCCATGATTATAGCTGGGCCCTAAACATCAGCAAATAGGCACGCCACCCGAACGACACTTCGCCCACAAATACGCTGCAAAAAACGACACTAATATACTAGGGGGACCCCTCATGGGCCAAACTGCAAAAACACCGGACACTGATTTAGAAACCGCAGCTAAGCCTGCATGGAAACGCTTCCTGCCGCTTATCATTGTAGCGGGTGCACTGATCGCGTTTTTCGCTTTTGGTCTTCATAAATATTTCACGCTGGATACCTTGAAAGAACATCGCGGCACGCTGACAGGCTTTGCCAGTGATAATCTGCTGCTGGCGATGCTGGTTATGATCGGCATTTATGCGRGCGCTGTTTCTATATCGTTTCCAGGCGCAAGCCTGATGTCGATCTTCTGCGGCTTCATGTTTGGCCCCCTATACGGCGGCATTGTTATCGTGATCGGAGCAACCATTGGTGCAACGGTTATTTTCATCATTGGTCGGCAAGCGGCAGGCGATGTTCTCGCCAGCAAAGCAGGGAACATGATGGCAAAACTAGAGGCGGGTTTTGCCAAAAACGCCTTTAACTACCTGCTGATTTTGCGCCTTATCCCAGCCGTTCCTTTCTGGGTTCTTAATCTTGCGGCAGCGGCTTTCCAAGTGCCTTTAAGAACATATGTAGTCGCGACMTTYRTTGGMATCANTCCCNGGCTGYTTTGTYTACGCTGGMGTWGGCGACNGNNNWSRYSSKMKYWKYRWTMGWKRSMGKSARMKWRATWWMSYYKSMWTCATCTTYGMRCCKMGWRTRKTSTTCCCRCTTATYGGCSTKGCKGTSCTKGCSGCWCTTCCKGTGATYTACCAGAAATTCAAAGGYRATAAAGAARAAGWRATYGAGGCWRCRRAATGAGCCAGAATGAAATCWTTGATACTGAYCTYTGCATMATCGGCGCAGGATCCGGCGGACTTGGCTTAGCGGCTGGTGCCGTGCAAATGGGTGCCCGTGTGGTGCTGATTGAAAAGCACAAAATGGGTGGTGATTGTTTGAACACTGGCTGTGTGCCTTCCAAGGCTTTACTCGCAGCTGGCAAACGCGCGGCGCTGATGCGGGGCGGCGCACCGTTCGGCATTAAAGCAGTGGAGCCACAGGTGGATTTCGCAGCTGCCAACGCCCATGTGCATAGAGTGATCAAAGGCATCGAACCACACGACAGTGTTGARCGKTTTGAAAGCATTGGCGTGAATGTTATTCAAGCAGCAGGTTCATTCACAGGCCCGCGCGAAGTGCAGGCTGGCGGAAAAACCATCCGCGCCAAACGCTTCAYCATCGCCACAGGGTCCCGTGCAGCCATTCNACCAATTCCCGGCATTGAAGATACTGAYTATCTCACCAATGAAGAGATCTTCACCCTGACCAAATGCCCAAAGCATTTGATCATCATCGGCGCAGGGCCCATTGGCCTGGAGATGGCCCAAGCCCACCATAGGCTCGGTGCAAAAGTAACCGTGCTGGAGAAATTCACTGCCTTGCCGAAGGATGACCCACAGCTAGCGGAAGTCGTTCTGGTGTCCCTTCGCGACGAAGGCATCGACATCCGCGAGGGCGTTAAYATCACTGCCGTCAYGGGYAAAACCGGCAAGATCGCTGTAACGCTTGAAGGMGGYAAAACTGTCAACGGCTCGCACCTTCTTATTGCCGCAGGSCGTGCACCTAACGTTGATAACCTMGGSYTRGAGGAAGCTGGCGTTACWTACACCAGCAAGGGCATCAATGTAGACRCCCGTCTCCGCACCAGCAACAAACGCATCTTCGCCATTGGCGACGTTAAGGGCGGGCTGATGTTCACCCACGTTGCCGGGTACGATGTAGGCATCGTTATCCGCAACGTTTTGTTCAAAGCCCCTGCCAAAGCCAACTACAGCGCCATTCCCTGGGTTACCTATACGGACCCTGAGCTGGCACAGGTCGGCATGACAGAAGCGCAAGCGCGTGCGAAACACGGCGACGCCGTTAAGGCCATCACTTGGGACTATGCAGAAAATGACCGCGCKCGGGCRGARCTGCTGACCAARGGCCTGATYAAAGTTATWGTCGGTAAAAAGGGYAAGATCCTCGGCGCGGGYATTGTTGGTGCCAGYGCYGGCGAGCTCATCCAAACMTGGCAATTAGCACTTAGCAAGGGSATGAAAATGTCCGACATCGCAGGCATGGTTTCGCCCTACCCGATCCTCGGCGAAGTCGGAAAACGAGCGGCTGGTGCCTATTTYACTCCAGCGCTCTACAGCGAACGCACCCGAAAAATCGTGCGCTTCCTCCAGCGCTTTTGACCGAAAAACCGGAGAGCGAATTCTTGTGGGACAGTACCACACCCGCACCCTCKCTTTTGCTAGAATGCAAAAAAGGGGTCGTTAAAGTGAGAGCTTTTTCAGTCGCCAATTACAATTAGTACTTACCCCAGTAGGTGATTGGAAACGGCCAATCGCCGGTGCGCCCGACTGTATTCACTGCCAGCACAATATCGCCCCGCCTAGCGACCTCGAGTAACCGCTCCCGCAAAACCGTTTCGCCGTCAACMNTGRRMSMTKWWKRNAWWSSYGSTSWRSGCRRWSMMNGCAKSWSYNGCKGTRGNTSWTSAKCWGCNCRGCCGTTTGATATATATCTCGGCAACATAATCTAGTTTATCCAGGCAAAGACCAGCTTTCACAACGGCTGCGTAATTGCTTTCCGGCTTTTCTTCCATGTTGGCAAATGTCGTGAGCGCTGCCGCTTCATTCCCACTTGAATTCTGTGCGCAGGCCTTGGCCGCATAAGCCCAGTAATTTCCGTAATCAGATGCGCTGGTATCATTATCTTCCAGCACTCGGTCCGCTATTTTKATGGCTTGTTTGTGCTTGCCCATCCGCCACAGCATGGAAGAATAATTGATAACCTGGCTAACCAACCCATTATTCACTTTCGGGTCGATGTCAGACATACCTTTCATCAACTGGAGCGCTTCTTCGGATTTACCTTGGTCTTCATAAATATACGCAAGCGTGTTTTGAAGCCAGAAATAGCCATCCAGAGTTTTTTGCCCCTCTGGCACAATGGCCATGGTTTGAATTGCCAGCGTTTCTGCCTCTTTATCGTGGCTAAAGCTACGGCGGTGGTGAATTTCGCCGTTACGGGCACTTAACCATTCCTCCCAGCTTTTTCCTCGCGCCGCAACTTCCTTTGCCTGAGCATTTTCCCGGCCGAATGCATCCAGTTTCTGGGGGTCAAAACGCCCTRKTTCTTSAAGGAAATTCCACAAGGGTTCAAACCGTCGGTCATGCCATATCTCGATAAAGAGGTTGGTGCTTTTAAACCATTTCTCCGCCAACGATTTCGCTGCTTCAACATTCCCGCGTTCAAGCTCAAGTTCCGCCAACCTAAAATACAGAAACTGCGGTCTCGCCCCTTTTGTGCCGCCTGCATATTCTATTTTAGCCAAGTCAGAAAGAAGCCTATAAACCTCAGCTTCCTGATCTGCATCCTGCAAGTGYGTTACCATCTTCCAGACRGCTCTGACCTCTATCTGTTTSGCGAGYACTGGCACATTTTTAATAAGCCAGCCGAAGCTCTCAACGGCTTGAGGCTTATTCTCAGTTACCCCAATAAGGAGGACAGCCATATGGTGGCCGGTTCCAGCGTCCATATCGATTGATCGCTGAATATACAGACCATAGTCCTCGGCGCCGGTTTCTWTATCTTTAGACGCCATATATRCGGCCCACGCTAACAGGCGTGATCGRTCCYKGTAWGGACGGGCGGTTTCTGCTGCAAACCTTTCAATATAGGCAACCGCTTCCGCTGCCTTGTCTGCATCCGCCAATTCCCTCGCGTTTTTCCACACCGTGGCCGTCGGCAATACTTCCTTAGGTTTACTATCTGACCCCTCGGCAAGCACGGCTGACACCGTTGTTTCAGCGCTTTTGTCCTGCCCAATYSCGGGCGTAARCGCACACACCRCAAGAAYTAAGAAACCACCAATTTTCGTCATTATCATTCTGTCCCCAACCTTAGTATTTATGCGTTCTGCCCRTTCAGYGCGGCAAAAATTCACACCCATCRCCACTGCAATYCTGTGGYCGCAGGTTCTTTATCCAATATTGCTTCGCTTTGTCGTAAGCTTTTGCGCGGCCTTCCGGCATTATACCTTCCAACAGCGCCGCCAGAGTTTCCTCGTCCGGTTTTTCGCCCATTTGCTGCGCGATCCTAACCCAGCTCAGCGAAGCGACGGGATCGTGCGCCTCATTCTTTTTATCTGCGCTGATGTCCGCCAACTCCAGCAAAGCAGCTGAGCGACCGGCCAGAGCGGATTTCTGAAGCCATTCAATTGCGTTCGCCAAATCGACCTCAGTCCCCACTCCGTGGCGGTAATAAACACCCAAATTCATCGCGGCTAAAGCGTGGCCACTAGCGGCTGCCTTTTTAGTATATTCGAAAGCCTTAACAGGGTCTTTTCCAACTCCAGTACCGTTGTTATAATAGACGCCAACATTAATCGCGCCCAATGTGTGGCCATTGTCTGCGGCTTTCTTAAACCATATAAAGGCAGCGTCGCTATCGCTCGGCATGCCAAGCCCTGCAGAATAGATATAGCCAGCATTATACATCGCGTCAGCATTGCTGAGAGCGGCACTTTGTTTGAACCAATAGAGCGCCGTGACAAAATCCTGCGGAACCCCTTTCCCGTGATAGGATAACAGTCCTATTTGAAGAAGGGCGCTGGGTTGGCCCTGATCGGCGGCCTTTTTATACCAAGCGTCAGCCTTGCTAAAGTTCTGAGGCACGCTCAAACCTAATTCATACATATTGCCAATCTGATACTGCGCGCCAGATCGCCCCATATCTGCAGAGGCTTTATAGGCAAAAAACGCCTTGCCTAAGTTTTTCTCGACGCCCAGGGCATCTCGGTAAATGAGACCAACATTCTGCCAGCCTGCGCTGCTGCCTGCGTCCCCTGCTTTTTCGAAATACTCTAAGGCAGTTGCATAGTTTTTCTCGACGCCATTGCCGCCAAGGTACAGTAATCCAATATTGTTTAACGCCGATGCGTGCCGCCCCTCGGCCGCTTGCAGATACCAATTTAACGCTTCGGTAAAATCAATGCCAAGTTCGGCATCATAATGATAAAGGCGCGCAAGGCTATATTGCGCCTCTGTGTTTTTTCGTTCGGCGGCTTTCTCATACCATTCGGCTGCCTGGGCTACGTTTTTCTCAACGCCGTAGCCATTTTCGTATATTAAACCCATGTAGCGTTCAGCGGGGGCATACGCCGCATCTGCTGATTTTTCAAACCACTTCAGCGCCGCTGTGTAATCTTGATCTACACCCGTTCCGTATAGATACATCGCGCCAACATTTGACTGGGCGACCGTATTTCCGCGCTCTGCAGCGATAAGATATAGCACCGCAGCTTTGGCAATATCCTGCCGGACCCCGCGGCCACGTTCGTACAAGTTTGCAAGATTATTGAAGGCCAGCGTGTGATCTTGGTCAGCTGCCTTTTGGTACCATTTTGCAGCCCGCSTRTAGTTGMGWGCAATGATCCGGCCTTCAGAATAATARACGCCCATATCATATTGGGATGTTACATCRCCAGCTTTTGCGTCGACTAACACATCATCAACGGTGCGGACWGCGGCTTCCTGAAAATAGAAAAACCATGCACCAACGCCTACGGTAGCCACCAAAACTAGAGTGAAAATTATATTCCGGCCGCGCACAAGGTCCCCCAAATTAACTCCGGTCAACAGTAACTTCTAAGCCGGATAAATCACAAGCAATACTTCTGTTTAGGCCTAAAAAGGACGAGCTCGTCGGGCCCTCTTCACGGCCTAAAATACAGCTGCGGCCCTGCCGCAAACCCATAAAAATTCGCCTTGTACCAACTCCATGAAATGGCGGAGATACTATGGAAACCCACCTGCYGTACCCTTATAGAAAGCGCTAAACGGCTATGAGAAAGGTAGCGCACGCACACAGCAAAAGCGCCCGCGCCTGAATCCTAAAACTGACCCATATGAACTCTAAAACCGGCCCGTCCGAACYCTRAAACCAACCCGGCCTAAACRCTGAAAYCARYCWGAATTAGCGGCTTAGCGTGGTTGTCGCCAGCTTGCCGTCGATGAAGGTTTTGATGTCTGTAAGGATTGGCTCATCAGGTCGGAACGGACTTAAGGATAGGCCCAGCACAATGCCTATATGGTCGACCTCAGGGTAATAAATGGTTTCCACACTWCCGCCTGCGGCCATCATGGCCTTGGCAAGCTGTTCGCTATTGTCCTTGTATACMACTGTGTCAGTTTTGCCGTGCAGCAGCAGGAACGGCGGCTCGCTACCGTCCACAAACATAATCGGACGCGCGACGTTTTCGTCCGCCAACGCTGCAAAAACTGGCGCTATGGTTTCGGTTTTTGATGGGTAAAACGCGTACGGGCCAGCCAACCCAACAACGCCTTTAATCTGCTGCACCGACACACCGACGTTTTGCAGATATGTCTCATCAAGGCCAAGAAGCGAGGCAATGTGCGC
>JAESRJ010000013.1 GCA_016764715.1 Kordiimonadaceae bacterium
TTTATAGCTGGCAAAAGCGAAATCATCGTTGGTGCTGGCATACTACGTGAATTCGAAGGCTTTGCAGTGGGCAAGGAACTGAAATTTGGTAAAACGCTTTGGACAGTTGTCGGCGTATTTTCAACTGGCGGCTCGGCGTTCGAAAGCGAACTTTGGGCAGATTCGCGGACTATTCAAAGTCAATTTCGCCGTGGTTCAAGTTTTCAGACAATGCGCATTTTATTAGAAACACCTGGCAATGTTGACGGCCTAAAAGCACTGGTAGAAAGCGACCCGCGCCTAAACATGGATGTAGAGACCGAAACCGACTTTTTTGCCGAGCAAGGAGAGGCACTGTCAACGATAGTGTGGTTTGGTTGGATAGTAAGCATCTTAATGGGCCTAGGGGCCTTAGCCGGCGCACTGAACACTATGTATACATCCGTGTCTTCACGCGCCACTGAAATAGCGACTTTGCGCGCAATAGGGTTCAGTAACACTTCGGCATTTCTGGGCACCCTTACAGAGTCTGTCGTCCTGTCACTGCTGGGCGGTGTTATTGGCGCGCTAATATCATACAGCTTTATGGACGGGATCAGCGCGTCGACCATGGGCGCCAGCTTTACGCAGGTGGTGTTCACCTTTAGCCTAACCTCTGATCTTTTTATCAACGGCATAACACTCGCGCTGTTCATCGGCCTAGTTGGCGGCTTCTTCCCTGCATGGCAAGCAGCACGCCTGCCGGTTATGGTCGCTTTCCGCCAAGGAAACTAACAACACGCACCTGCCCCGGCCAAAGCATTGCCCGGGCGGGAAACGTGAATAAAAAAAAGCGCCTAGCTAAACACTGATTGCTGCATATTTGGAACTATCGCGGCCACCATCGCTTCGTTTGTAATCTATTGTTTATTTTTTCCTTGAATTCGCTCTCCGCTCAACGCAAAGTCGTGCTATACATTTGAGGGGGAATTCATGATAAATCGCATTATACGTGGTGCTGCTGTTTCCGCAGCGGCGCTTTTTCTATTGGCTGCTGCGCCCGCAGACAAAGCCAAAGACGAAAAAGGCGGCGCACCTGGTTCTGTCTATCCGGAATATGATTCCCCAAAGGACATTCCGCCTCGGTCATTTGCACGCGACGGTGCCATTTCAACAGCCTCTTTATCTCCAGACGGTAAACATTTTCTCATCACGCGACCTTCGGCTACTGGCGTTAATATCTCAGTTGTCCCCGTAGACAATGACAACCACGGACGACACATGACCGATAGTGTCGATAACGAGTATTATGAAAACGTTCAGTGGGTTAACAACGATCGCATCTTGATACAAATTGAAGTTTGGACGCGGGATCGTCGTGGTCGTTGGTACCGCGAAGTTCGGCTCATAGCAGTTAACGCTGACGGGAGCAGCGTGGAGAATCTCTATAGCACCCAGGTTAGAAAAGTGGTCGCCAATGTTGGCGGCCTCATTGTACACACGCTGCCAAACGATCCGAACAACATTCTGATCAACGCCAGCGCAGATGGCAAACAGCCGCCTTCCGTCTATAAACTAGATGTCTATACCGGTGAAACCGAACTGGTTTTGAAGGGGCGTTCCGGCGTCAGCTCATGGCTCGCAGACCATAATGGCGTTGTACGTCTCGGCATCGGCCGTAAAAACGACAGGCTGCAACTTATCGCTAGAGTAGAAGGTGAAAAAAAATGGCAGAAACTAACCGATAGTGAAATATTCGAAGATGGCCGTTTCTTTCCACTGCTCTTTGGCTATGACGGAATATCAATGTTTGTTCGATCAGCGGCGTCAAATGGCCGCTTTGCCATCTATAAATTTAATTTGAAAACTGGCGCCCTAAGCGAGAAACTATTCGAACACTCAACAGTAGATGTACGTAGCATTGAGGTTTCCGATCACAAGAAAAAATTGTTGGCGATCACGTATGTAGAGGACACACTTCAGCGTAAATTTTTCGACAAAAAATACCAGAAGCTACATAATTTGGTAAACAAAGCCCTCCCCGGCAGAAGCAATTATCTTTTATCCAAAACCAGCGATGACCGGTTTCAGCTTATCTACTCTACCAGTGACCGTTACCCCGGCGCCATTTACCGCCTAGATTCTAAAAAGGGCACCATGGTGCTCCTGAACGAAATGAACACCGAAATAAATCCGACGATGATGTCGCGAACTACCCGCTTCGATTATTTTGCGCGGGATGGATTGGAAATTCCCGGTTATCTAACAATCCCTAGAGGTATCGAGGCCAAAAACTTACCTGCTGTGTTACTGCCACACGGAGGCCCGGCCAATCGAAGCGAAATTGAATATGACAGAATGGTGCAGTTTCTTGCCAGCCGAGGCTATGCGGTCATCCAGCCAAATTACCGCGGGTCATCAGGCTATTCGTACGAATTCCAGCGGCTGGGGCACGGCGAATGGGGTGGTGATATGCGCACCGACATTGAAGACGCGGTTGACTATCTAGTCGACGAAGGCATCATCGATGAGGACCGTGTATGTGTTATTGGGCAGTCAAGCTACGGAAGCTACACGGCGCTCGTTAGCGCTATGAAATCACCCAGCCGGTACAAATGTGTTGTCGCAATATCGCCAATTACTGACCTCCCTAAACATGTGTCGAGGACAAAAAAGAACTCGGGAAAAACGGCAGCAAAGCGCATGCGAGGCGACCGCAACTCAAAGCAGCTCAAAAAGGTATCGCCTCAACACCTAGTATCGAAATTAAAAGTGCCGCTACTTATGTACTACGGTGAAGAGGACGGGTTTTTGGATAAAAAAAGCATCGAAAAATTTGAGCAAGCGCTAAAAAAAGCTGGTAAAAAATACGAAATGGTCCGCAGCGAAAAAGGCGGTCATGGGCTTCGAAAACCGAAGGAAAGAACAAAGTTCATGCGCAAGCTGGAAGTGTTCCTCACGGAAGCTCTGGGCGAAGGGACGGTTGCGCCTTTTGCTTTATCCAACGCGACCATTGTGGCCTCTGAAAATGAAGCCGAAGACACTGAACTCACAAGTGTTAAGACAAGCGCCCAAACTGCCCCTAGCAAAGCCGAAACATCGGGTACGGACGGCGCATCACAATGAACAGTAAACTGATCCAAAAAATTGGCTTGGTTTGCGCTACGGCCCTATTCGTTTTCGGTGTTGAGCTTAAAGCAGAAACAACCCTCTTTCCGGAAAAAGAAGCGGTCGCATTCTTCGGCCAGGCCTCACCATTTTTATCAGCGTCGCTTGCAAAGGACGGCGCACATTTTTCCCTTGTAAGGATGAACGGCGCCCAACCACAACTAGACATATATTCGCTCGAAGACAATCAGCAGCGTCTCGTGCACAGCATAGCGTTAGATGCGGCATTATTCACGTGGCAGCGCTGGGTCGATAACAAGCGCTTACTGGCAAGCATCACCCGGATCTCTCCCGATGCGCCGGCTCTCAAAACATCAATGAAAAAAAAGAAGAGGCGTAGGAAAAAAGATAAAACGGAGCGAGCTAAAACGGGACTTCAACGCGAGATTTATATAATAAACATTGAAACAGGCACCAGCAAATTGCTGTTGACGATTCCTCTCAATGTCCAACAGGCGAATGGCTCAGATAGCCTTCTTCACATTTTACCTGACGACCCAGATCATGTAATGCTGGCCTTTGCTCCCAACGCTGGAAAGTTTCCGGGCGTCTATAAATTGAATTTATCTTCTGGCGACACTATGGAACTAGAGCCGCCTCATAAGCCCTTCCGCAGCTGGAATGTAGATCTGGACGGTAATCTCCGGCTAGCACACGGATGGGGAGATGATCAGCTCGAAGTACAGATTAAAACAACTGCTGAATCAGAATGGGAAAGCCTGAACGATAACAAGCTCTTTGCAAACGGGCGCTTTGGTATCATCGGCTTTTCGGATGATGGCAGAAACCKTTACGTCCGGTCCTCGCTCGGCAAAGGCCGTAGCACTATCTATCGGTTCGATCTGAAACGCAAAGCCATCCGTGAAAAGATTTTTGCCCACGGCGAATATGACGCAGGCACGCTCATCACCACTGACGGCGGAAAGAAAATTGTTGCCGCTACTTTTGTCGACACCAAACTACGCTTCAAATATTTTGATAAAGAATTTGAAGACTACCACAAAACGATCGCTGCCAATTTCCCCGACTTAGATTTCTATACATTGTCCTTCAGCGCCAAAGGGGCCAAAAGCCTCATTTCGGTGAGTTCACCGCAGCATCCGCCAGAGCTGTATCTCTACACGGAAGGCACCTCGAGCTTTACACCTTTGGTTACTCGAAAAATCCCAACGGGATTAAGCTTCTCTGAGATGAAGCCGGTGACCTATTTTAGCCGAGACGGGGTCGAAATTCGGGCCTTTCTTTCGCTTCCCCCCGGATATGATAGCGCATACCCTGGCCCCGCAATTTTGATGCCTCACGGTGGGCCGTGGGTTCGGGACAGCATTGGCTATGACTATTGGGTTCAGTTTCTTACAAGCCAGGGCTATGCTGTCCTTCAACCCAATTACCGCGGATCAACAGGGTACGGAGACTCGTTTGAAATCCGCGGGTATGGGGAATGGGGCAAAGCGATGCAGCGTGACCTTGATGACGGCGCAAAGYGGCWYMYTCMSCAAKGKKWTKSAKMYSRYSMSCGKSWRYGCMYKKKAKRYSGCYSCYAYKGWSGSKRYSYCGSMWWWKSTRCSGCWRSWCKKMAASSKKTTRWTTRYSMWTKTSSTSKWKCSTATGCGCCAGTTTCTGACCTAGGAATGTGGATCAATTCAGCGTCCAGTTCGAAAGCCGAAAAAAAATCCCTCCGCTACCGAATTTTTGGCAGCGAGAAACCAAAAATCGGTAAAAAAGTATCGCCCGCTTTCTTGGCAAAAAAAGCCAACATGCCTGTTTTGATCGCGCACGGAACCAGTGATATCCGGGTTATTCCTGTTCATTCCAGAAWGATGGTTCAAGCGTTAAAAAAAGCAAAAAAGGAGCATACAGCTTTATGGATGGACGGTGGCTCCCATTTTATGATGCAGACAAAGCATAGAACGCGCTTCTTCAAAGAACTTGGTGCCTTCCTTAAAGAACACACCTCAAAAGACACGGGGTAAAATTCGATTTGGTGATTTCTACGGCCTCCTTTTACGGGGCACAGCGCACCGATATGCCCCGTAAGCAATTGTATATAAAGTAATTTTCCTGACTAAACAGTCAGTTCTTTACAGTTGACTCTGGTTTCGCACGCTCTTATTCGTAAAAAAATGGCCGGNTWARAARCCGRCCAAGTTWRAAGGGAGTGTCGAGAGGGCGCTAGCCCYCCCGACGAACCGGCACAGGYTTYKWAGCCTGCGCCWTCTTTTCGAGTGCATGGAAGATAGGTTGGAAGGCGGGTCGTTTAACRTAGCTCCCCGTTCCGCGCTCAGCGCGTAATTCTCCATCCGCATACAAGAGGCGCCCACCACTTATAGTATGCGAAGGTAGACCCTTCACTTCCATGCCCTCGAAAATATTGAAATCRATGTTCTGGTGATGTGTTTTCCTTGARATCACTTTCGTRGCCTCWGGATCCCAYACCACAATATCCGCRTCWGACCCCACCTGAATGGTGCCCTTGCGCGGATAGATATTAAAAATCTTTGCCGAATTGGCTGACGTAACTGCCACAAACTCCTGCGGCGTTAATTTGCCAGTATTCACACCGTGCGTCCAAAGCGCCGCTAAGCGGTCTTCAATGCCAGCCGTGCCGTTTGGTATCAGGGTGAAATCATCTTTRCCRRCMGCCTTCTGGTCCGCGCAGAAACAGGCGTGGTCCGTGGCCGTGGTTTGCAGGTTGCCTGATTGCAGGCCTTTCCACAAAGCGACCTGATGCTCTTTTGAACGGAACGGAGGCGACATAACATGCGCAGCCGCAGTTTCAAAATCAGGATGCTGGTAAACGCTGTCATCAATCAGCAAGTGCCCCGCAAGAACCTCACCGTATACGCGTTGGCCGGTGCTCCGTGCCCGGGTAATTTCATCAAGGGCGTCTTTTGTGGAAACATGCACCAGATAAAGCGGCAAGCCAATCACTTCAGCCATGCGAATAGCGCGGTTGGCAGCTTCGCCCTCTGCAGCTGGTGGCCGCGACAACGGATGCGCCTCTGGGCCGGTCATGCCCATTTCAAGCAGTTTTTTCTGCAGCTGGAATACCATCTCACCGTTTTCAGCGTGCGCAGTTACAATGGCACCCAGCTCCAACGAGCGGCYAAAGCTGTTATACATGATCTCATCATCAGCCATAATCGCGTTCTTATAGGCCATGAAATGCTTGAAGCTGTTAACACCTTCATCGCGTACCAACGTGCCCATGTCCTCGTGAACGGTTTCATCCCACCAGGTAACCGCCACATGGAAACTGTAGTCTGCACATGATTTTTCTGACCATTCCCGCCACTGACGGTAGGCATCCATCAAACGCTGCTGCGGTTCAGGGATGACAAAATCAATGATCATGGTCGTGCCGCCTGCAAGGCCGGCGGCAGTGCCTGAGTAAAAGTCTTCGCTCGCGACGGTGCCCATAAATGGCAGCTGCATATGGGTGTGCGGGTCGATACCGCCCGGCATCACATATTGGCCCGTGGCGTTAATCACTTCAGCGTCTGACGGCACCTCAAGATTCAAGCCGATGGCTTTAACCACACCGTCTTCGCAATACACGTCGGCAAGCATGCTTTGTTCAGCCGTAACAACAGTTCCGCCTCTAATCACAATCGACATGACCCTATTCTCCTATCACCGTTTTCGCAGCAGCATATAAACGCTCGCCGCAATAAACAGGCCTACGAACCAAGCATACGCATAGATACTATCAAAAATTGGCGGCACACTTTCAACAATGCCTGCAGCATGTAAAAAGCCCGGCACATTTGGTGCTATACCTAGCGCCAAAGCCAGTAAGCTCGCGGCGTTCCATGTGCCGTATTCACCGCTGTGATCAAACAAGGCCGCAGCCTTAAGCTCCCTTTTTCGCAGGARGAAATAGTCYGCTATCAATATGCCTGCAATAGGGCCGAGCAATGCAGAGTAACCAACAAGCCATACAAAAATATACCCTTGTGAGGTTTCGATCAGTTTCCACGGAAAAATCGCAATGCCGATACCGGCGGTGATATAGCCACCCATTTTGAAGCTGATTTTCTTAGGGCTTAAATTCGAGAAACCGTATGCAGGCGCCACCACGTTGGCTGCCAAATTAGTTGTCAGCGTCGCCACCACAAGGGCTGCAAGTGCTACTACAACACCGAGGCCACCCATGCGGCCAGCAAGCTGTACCGGATCCCATATCGCCTCACCGAAGATGGTCACGGTAGCAGATGTAACCGCCACGCTGATAAAGGCAAATAACGCCATCGGCAGCGGCAGCCCTATGGCTTGGCCAATTATCTGGTCGCGCTGGGATTTTGCGAAACGGGTAAAATCCGGAATATTAAGCGCCATCGTCGCCCAGAAGCCAACCATACCTGTTAGGCTAACAACGAACACAGGCCAAAACTGGCCTTCCTTCGCCCCGCCTTCGATGAACTGTGACGGCGCAGATAACATCGCCCCGAAACCGCCAGCGGCAAAATAAGCCCATCCTAGCAGCACAAGCCCCATCAAAATAAGAAACGGCGCTGCGTATGTCTCTAACGACCGAATGCTCTCAGTTCCGTTTTTAATGAAATACAAATGCATCGCCCAGAAGGCGATGAAGCAGGCAAATTGCCCAGGATCTATGCCGAGGATGGCTATATCGGCACCGACGATCGCATTGCCCGTAAGCGCGTTGACTATTACATAAATCGCCGAGCCGCCAACCCACGTGTTGATACCAAACCAACCGCACGCCACCAAACCACGCGCAAGCGCCGGGATACGGGCACCCTTGGTACCAAAGGAAGACCGCAGCAATACAGGAAACGGGATACCGTGTTTGGCACCAGCGTGGCCAATAAGCATCATCGGAAACAGAACAATCAAATTACCCAGCAGTACYGTCAGCACAGCCTGCCACCAGGACATGCCCGACGCTATCAGGCCGCCCGCCAACATATAGGTTGGCACGCAGACAACCATCGCAACCCAAAGCGCGCTGTAGGCTTTCCAGTCCCAAGTGCGCATTTCTGGCGTTGTGGGCGCTAAATCGCGGTTCCACAGATCGTCGGCGATACTCACGCCTTTTTTTGGCTGTTGAATGGTCTTACTCCCTTTTCCGTCCTGCTATTCAAACCGAGCCTGTTTCATACAAGGCTCAGCCTGACTATTCAGCCACCCCCCGCAGCCAAATTTTCGTTCAACAGTCCGTCAAAACTAACCACGTACTGTATGCTGTTTATCACATCTAGTATCTTTTCCGTTCGACCTGCGTATGTAGGTCTGGTTTAGCATTCACACTGCCAATTTATTGTTACGCCAATCAAACGTCATTTTGAATCATTGTGGACATTGACAAGCCGCCATGAATGCCAGCCCCGCAACACCAAGCCCTAGAGCCGTCCATAAGACAATCTTGACAGTTGATGTGCCGTCCTCGCCATCTGCGACTAGGCGGAACTGGTCGTCGATATAACGTATCTCTCCTGACGCATCCTTTTGTACAAACTTTAATCCTGCAAACGACAAGTTTTCAAATCCGCGGCCAGAGAAATCAAGCCGCGCGGCGTGGATTTTCCAGTCCCTGTCGCCAGAAAAACGAAAGCTCGTGCCTTCTTGATTAAAAGCCGTGCGGAAATGGCCCGTGGGCTGTTGAGAGAAGTTTTGCCTAAACCCCGCGGTAAATCCGTAACTGATTGATGGCTTTTGAGTGGCTTTCCCCTCGCCAAGGCTCATAGAAAAATAGGCGCCGGCATAGCTAGCCCGATCTTGTTGCCCATAAAAATCCTGAGCATTTGCTGCACCGGAGAATACCACGGCAAGAACAGAACTACATATCAAAACAAAAAACTGTTTCACGTTAAAGCCTCCATAAATCTAAAATTGCTAAACTAAAGACAGCATAAATGCAGTCTTTAGTGGCAATTTCATGACAGCTTCTACTCGCCGTCTGTTAGCCTTGTATAGGTGCTAGGCCGACGGTCCCGGAGGAATTGCCATCCGTTCCGCACTTCCTGCACCAAGCTCATATCCATATCATGAATGATAAGCTCATCTTTATCACGGCTGGCTTCTTTTTCGATCTGCCCGCGCGGGTTGACGAAATAGCTTTGGCCGTAAAACTCACCAATATCCCATGGCTGCTCACGCCCTACCCGGTTAATGGCACCGATAAAGCAACCGTTTGCCGCAGCAGATGCAGGCTGTTCGAGCTTCCATAGATACTCAGAGAGGCCAGCCACTGTTGCAGACGGATTAACGATATATTCTGCACCGTTCAGTGCCAGCGCACGCCAGCCTTCAGGGAAGTGACGGTCATAACAAATATAAACGCCGAGCTTACAGTACTGGGTTTGGAACACTGGCCAGTTTGAGTTACCTGGCTTGAAGAAGAATTTCTCCCAAAAGCCTTTCACCTGCGGGATGTGTGTTTTGCGGTATTTACCSAGGTAGCTACCGTCTGCATCAATCACTGCAGCAGTATTATAATAAATACCGGTTACATCGTCTTTCTCGTAGA
Organism: Kordiimonadaceae bacterium; assembly: GCA_016764715.1. Taxonomy (GTDB): domain Bacteria; phylum Pseudomonadota; class Alphaproteobacteria; order Sphingomonadales; family Kordiimonadaceae; genus Kordiimonas. The sequence continues at coordinate 9,620 of JAESRJ010000013.1, forward strand.
TTGGAACAACGATAACCATTTTGTATTTCTTGGCATATTCCTGCATCAAAACAGTCGTGGGGCCGCTTGGAATGCTTTCAGCACTAGCGTACCATTTCTCGTCCTGGCTTGGGCAGAAATAAGGCTGCGTGAATACTTCCTGAAAGCAAAGCACCTGCACGCCTTTTTCGCCAGCTTCTTCGATCAGCGGAATATGCGCTTCAATCATCGCCTGACGAATGGTCTCAGGATCATTATCCGTTGACGATTTTAACGCCATCTGGATCAAACCGCCGCGCAGCATTGCGCTTGTATTTATAGCCATTATGTCTCCCCTTTTCCCTATTTGCCTAGCTTAATCGAGGCTCGGGAACGTAAATTCAGCACCTTCGCGAATACCCGTAGGCCAGCGCGAGGTTACTGTTTTGAGTTTCGTATAAAAATTAACGGCTTCAGGCCCGTAAATGCCGTGTGCCCCAAAAATGGAACGCTTCCAGCCGCCAAAGCTGTGATAGGCCACAGGGACAGGGATCGGCACATTGATGCCAACCATGCCGACTTGTACTTTAGCTGCGAACTCACGCGCAGCGTCGCCGTCCCGCGTAAAGATCGCCGTGCCGTTGCCGTATTGATGCGAATTGATCAGATCAAGCGCTTCATCATAGGTCTTTGCCCTAAGAACAGACAGCACTGGGCCAAAGATTTCCTCTTTATAAACAGTCATTTCAGGTGTCACATGGTCCAGCAGCGTACCGCCAACCCAGAAACCACCCTCGTAACCCTGTAGCTTGTGGCCGCGCCCATCAACAACCACTTCAGCGCCCTCTTTCTCACCTTGTGAGATCAGGCCTTCAATGCGTTCTTGAGCTTCGCGTGTGATTACCGGGCCCATTTGAGCGTCCGGGTCATCGTGAGGGCCAATGGCCATGGCTTGCACCTGAGGGGCAAGTCTTTCAATCAGTTTGTTAGCCGTTTCTTCGCCCACAGGAACAGCCACACTGATCGCCATGCAGCGTTCGCCAGCAGAGCCGAAGCCTGCGCCCATCAGGGCATCAGCGGCTTGATCGATATCAGCGTCAGGCATAATGATCATATGGTTTTTGGCACCGCCAAGAGCTTGCACACGCTTGCCAGCTGCACAGCCGCGGTTATAAACATATTCGGCAATCGGTGTTGAGCCAACAAAGCTAATGGCCTGCACATCTTTATGGTCCAAAAGCGCATCAACTGCTGCCTTGCCGCCATGTACCACGTTCAGCACACCCGCAGGTAAGCCAGCTTCCTTAAACAGTTCGTGCACCAGATTGGCGCTCGATGGGTCGCGCTCTGATGGCTTCAAAATGAAGGTATTACCCGTGGCGATCGCCATAGGGATCATCCACAGCGGCACCATTGCAGGGAAGTTGAACGGCGTTATGCCTGCCACCACACCCAGCGCTTGACGCTCAGAACAAGTATCGATGCCCGGCCCAACATCGCGGCTGAACTCGCCCTTCAGTTTCTCAGGGATACCGCAGGCATACTCCACAACTTCGAGCGCACGCGTGACTTCACCGAGCGCGTCATCGTGCGTTTTGCCGTGCTCTAGGCTGATCGCGCGCGCCACATCACCAGCTCTTCGCTCAAGAATATCGCGCAAGCGGAACATAACTCGCGCCCGTTTTGCGGGCGGCGTAGCGGACCACGTCACGAACGCTTTCTTGGCGGAGGCAACGGCCATATCTATTTCAGAGGCACCGCCAAGTAGGACCTCGCCAGTTTGTTCACCCGTAGCAGGGTTGAAAATAGGCGCTCGGTCACCAGATGTTCCAGCGGTTAGCTCATTGTCGATGATATGTTTTACTAGTGTCATAGTTAGTCCAGTGCCTTAATAACTTTTGCTAGCGTGTCGAACGCAAAATCAATATCAGATTTTTCAATAATTAGCGGCGGCGACAGCGCGATGGTATCGCCCGTGGTGCGAATAAGCAGGCCCGCTTCGTAAGCCTTCAGGAAGGCATCAAAGGCGCGGGCGCCAACTTTGCCTTCACGTGACCGCAGCTCGATGCCCGCGATCAGGCCCATGTTCCTGAGGTCAATCACATGCGGCAAGCCCTTTAGGGAATRCASYGCRTCCTGCCAATARTCGGAAAGYTCSGYSCCGCGCGTAARCAGRCCYTCTTCTTCRTRMGTATCGAGSGTSGCMAGSGCCGCAGCACASGCCATCGGGTTGCCAGAGAAAGTATAACCGTGGRAAAATTCCACCATATTCTCAGGCCCTGTCATGWAGGCATCGTAAATTTTGTCTTGCACGAACACCGCACCCATTGGGATAACACCGTTGGCAAGCGCCTTGGCCGTGGTGATAATGTCGGCCTCAATATCGAACTGGTTGCTGGCAAACGGAGTACCAAGCCTACCGAACGCAGTAATCACTTCATCAAGGATCAAAAGGATGCCGTTATCGGTACATATCTTCCGCAAACGCTCTAGATAGCCCTTTGGCGGCAGGATGACGCCCGCAGATGCTGCCAGTGGCTCCACGATCACCGCAGCGATTGTGGAGGCATCATGCAGCTCGATCATACGGATCAAATCATCCGCATATTCCGCACCGTTTGGTGGTTGGCCTTTTGAGAAGCGGTTGCCTTCAATACCGTGCGTGTGACGCAGGTGATCAACACCCGTCACCAAATTGCCGAACATCTTACGGTTCGCAGGCATGCCGCCCACTGCCATGCCGCCGAAGTTCACACCGTGATAGCCTTTTTCGCGGCCAATCAGGCGYGTGCGGTGRCCTTCGCCSCGRACRCGGTGATAGGCAATTGCCATCTTCAGCGCCGTTTCAACAGACTCAGACCCGCTATTAGTGAAGAATATCTTGTTCAGATCGCCTGGCATCATATTCGCTAGGCGACTTGCCAGCTCAAACTGTTTCGCATGGCCCATTTGGAACGCAGGCGAATAATCAAGTTCAGCGGCTTGTTTCTGGATCGCTTCAACGATACGCGGGCGATTATGGCCAGCGTTACAGCACCACAGGCCTGCGATGCCGTCCATCAATTGCCTGCCATCAGACATAGTGAAATGCATACGGTCGGCGCCGACCACCATGCGGGGGTTGGCTTTAAAATGCCGGTTTGCCGTAAACGGCATCCAGTAAGCTTCAAGGTCGTTGGCTTTCATACCTGCTTCCATTTTATTCATCACGTCCCCTTCCAGACCCCTTCCGGCTCTATTCGGCTGCTTTCACAGGATTAAGCAATAGCGGATTAAGCGGATGCTCTGGCCATGTCATAACTGGCTTGCCGTTATCAACAGGCCGCATTTCAATACATTCCGGTACCGGGCAGATCATGGCGCATAGGTTACAGCCAACGCATTCTTCGTCCACTACAGTGAAGGTGCGTTTGCCGTCCTCGGCCACTGAAAACTCGATGGCTTGGTGCGCGGTGTCTTCACAGGCAATGTGGCAACGCCCGCATTCGATACAGCTGTCTGGGTCAATGAAGGCCTTGGTATCAAAGTTCATATCAAGCGCGTTCCAGTCGACGGTGTTTGGCACTGCCATACCGCGGAAATCGCTGATTGTTTTATAGCCTTTTTCGTCCATCCATCCGGACAGGCCAGCGATCATATCATCGACAATACGGAAACCGTAAAGCATCGCAGCCGTGCAAACCTGTAAACCCTCAGCGCCGAGTGCGATAAATTCAGCCGCGTCGCGCCAAGTCTCAATACCGCCAATGGCTGACATTGCAAGGTCACTTGTTTCAGGGTTACGGGCAATTTCCGCAACCATATGCAAAGCAATAGGCTTCACGGCAGAGCCGCAGTACCCACCGTGTGTGCCTTTGCCGTTCACAACCGGGGTCGGCGCCATTGCGTCCAGGTCAACAGACACCACCGAGTTTACGGTATTGATCAAAGACACTGCATCCGCGCCGCCTTTTTGCGCGGCTTCTGCGGACCACAGGATATTGGTGATGTTCGGGGTAAGCTTGGTAAAGACAGGAATATCAACTACATCCCGCACCCAGCGCGTTACTTTTTCCACCATCTCTGGCACTTGGCCAATGGCAGAGCCCATGCCGCGCTCACACATCCCGTGCGGGCAACCAAGGTTAAGCTCAATGCCCTGAACACCAGAGTCCGCAATGCGAACAGCCAGTTCTTTCCAGATATCTTCTTCAATCTCAGCCATCATCGAACCAATGATCACATGGTCAGGCCATTCTTTGCGAAGACGGCGAATTTCTTCCAGATTGGTTTCTAGTGGCCGGTCAGAGATCAGCTCAATATTATTAATACCGAGGATCGCCTGATTACCATTTTTGTGAACACCGTACCGGCTCGACACATTGATAACCGGCGGATCAATACCCAGTGTTTTCCACACGACACCGCCCCAGCCTGCTTCAAAAGCCCGGACCACGTTGACGTATTTATCTGTAGGCGGCGCTGAAGCCAGCCAGAAAGGGTTGATGCTCTCGACACCTGCTATAGTACAGCTTAAGTCTGCCACATCCGCCTCCTAATTCGCAGCAAGATACGCATCGATGGCGTAKGCTGCTTGTTTACCGTCTTCAACCGCCTGAACRGTYARRTCTTCACCYGAYTTYACGCARTCRCCGCCAGCAAAAACRCCYTCAAGYGCSGTGCTGTAYTTTTCGTCAACTGCAATTTTGCCGCCGCTAATCTTAAGCGCGTCAAGACCTGAGGTATCCAGTTTCTGGCCAATGGCCTTCAGCACCATGTCAGCCTGCACTGTTGACGACTTGCCGGTTTTGCCGAGCTTACCATCTTCCAGCTGTGTGCCTTCAAATTCCATTGCCTCAACGGCGCCGTTGCCTTTAACACCGGAAGGCGAAGACCATAGTTTAACGTTCACGCCGTTGGTGCGTGCAAGGTTCACTTCCCAGTCAGTTGCGCTCATGTTCTCTTCACCGCGGCGGTAAACCAGTGTAACATTATCAGCGCCAAGGCGCTTGCTCTGCACTGCTGCATCAATCGCTGTATTCCCAGCACCGATGACTACGACATCGTCTCCTACAGTGACAGAGGACAAATCAGAGGCCTGGCGCACGTCTTCAATAAAATCAATTGCGTCGGTAACCCCGCCTTTGCTTTCGCCGTCGAGCCCCAGCGCATTCGCGCTACCAAGGCCAATTCCGATATAGACCGCATCAAAATCGCGCTGCAGGCCAGCAAGGGTTAYGTTGCCGCCAAGGCGCTGATCATGCTTCACTTCAATACCGCCAATACCCAGCAGAAAATCAACTTCGCGCTGGGCGAAATCATCAACCATTTTGTAGGCTGCTAGGCCATATTCATTCAGGCCGCCGGATTTCGGCTTGGCTTCAAAAACGGTAACCGAATGGCCAAGCATCGCTGCCCGGTGGGCACATGAGAGGCCTGCAGGCCCCGCACCAACAACGGCAATACGCTTTCCAGTATCTGCTGCGCGCTTAAAAGGATGCTCACCGCCAGCATCCATCAAATGGTCCACAGCATGGCGCTGCAACAGGCCAATTTCGACTGGCTGCTCGTTTGATACGTTCAGCACACAAGCTTGCTCGCACAGCACTTCGGTGGGGCACGCGCGGGCACAGGTGCCGCCCATGATATTTTCTGAAAGGATAGTTTTAGCGGACCCGTCCACATTGCCAGTGCGGATTTGATGAATGAAGGTCGGAATATCGATAGACGTCGGGCAGGCTTGAATGCAGGGCGCATCATAGCAGTACAGGCAGCGATCTGCCTCTGCCTTTGCCTGCAACAAACTAAGCGGATCGTGCAGATCATCAAAGTTGGCATCAATTGCTTCCTTCGACAATGGCCCACCACCCGCCGGACACATTGGCCTTAACGACATACTCATTCCTCCAATTACGCTTTCATCGCAACACTAGGTATTCCTGACCTTTTGGTCAAGAACTAGTTTCCGAGAGAAACCGTAGGGAAATGGGCCAGATGGAATTGTATCAGGCAAGCAAGAATGCGCGCAACAAAAAAGGGCCGGTCAATGTGGCCGGCCCTGATTTGAATTTTAGTCTCTAGCCTGACTTAGAATTCGTAGCTCATCCGTGCGTACCAAAGGCCACCGTTGAAGCCAAACGGTGCTGAACGGCGACTGAACTGGAATACACCAATACTGTCAACTACGCCTGGGATTGTACCCGCGCGTGACTGACCAATAAGGTTCAGGTCAGGTGTTACGTCAAACAGGTTGTTCACACCAACAGCAAGCGCAAGACCACTTTCTTCAAATGTATATTTCATTTGCAAGTCAGTAAGCCACTTGGCGCCGAACTTCTGAACATTTGACGTACTGTCGCATGAACCTTCACACACAGTGTAAGAACCAAACTGGCTCAACCGCGCGATAAAGTTCCAGTTGCCAGTTGTGTAGTTACTAGAGAAGTTGATACGTGACTTAGGCTGGAACGTTTCAACAATCGCGATATCCTGCGGGGTGAAAAGTGCACCGACGTCTACGCCGCCAATAGCAGTAACGATGCTATCACGGTCAACGTCTGTATCAGTGAAGTTAGCTGCTGCAGATAGTTTCCATGACTGATCGCCGCCAAGGTCCACATCGTATGTTGCAACAAAATCAACACCGTTTGTGGTTGTATCAGCAGCATTCAGGAAGAACTGAGCTGACGTCGCAGGGCCAGTGTTCTCGAACAGATCAAGCGGAATRCCGCCAGAAATTGCGATACGGTCTTCGATCTCAATACGGTAAAAATCTGTAGTTACAGTCAAAGCACCCAGCGTTGCTACAAAACCGGCACTGAAGCTAAGCGATGTTTCTTCCTGAAGTTCAGGAACACCAACAGCTTGAGCAAGTGCACTGTCATTAGAGAACGTACCACGTTCCTGCTGAACAGTTTCGCCGTTCACTTCTACAAACTGTGTTGAAACACTGTTGAAGTTAGCCTGCTGAAGGGACGGCGCACGGAAGCCCGTTGCGATCGAACCACGGAAAGCAAAGTTTTCAGTAATTTCAAAACGCGTAGAGAATTTACCAGTTATCGTGCTACCGAAATCGCTATAATCTTCATAGCGAGCAGCCGCCGCAACCAACCAGCGGTCAGTGATCTGGCTTTCAACGTCTACATAGAGAGACACGTTATTACGGCTGGCGTCACGCTCGTTGTTTTGGTCRAAACCGCGGAACACCTGAATACCAGAACCCGCGAATGAAAGTGGCTCGCCAGCGTCAATTGTGTAGTTTTCTTCACGGTACTCAGCACCAAAGGCAAAAGTTGTCTCTGCGCCGCCAAGGTCAAACGTTTTGACCAAGTCACTGTTGAAGGTTGTTTGAGTATAACCAAGTGTTCCGGCATCAGCTGATGTCGGGCTGTTGGCACCRAATGTTGCGTTCAATGAGTTTGARATATTGAAAGCAAAAGAGTTGTCACCGTGGTTGATGCTAAGATCCAGATCCCAGCCACTGTCAAATGCCCATTCGATACCACCGGTTAGGGAGAAATCTTCAATGGAAGTATTGATAAGCGGCAAGAAGCCGTTCGGGAACAGCTCAGGCACAAACGGGCCACGGCGCGGTGAACGGAAAAAACCAGCTGACTGATTTTCGCGGTCAGAATAGGTACCAAAAAAGTAGAAATTGGCATTATCGTTGATTGGCAGYTCWGCGTTTACAACAAAAGCATACTGCTCGTTGTCAGCATCACCAATACGGAAGTTCAAGCGCTCTGCATCTACTTCGCGTGGATCAATTGATCCGTCTGGCAGGTCTGGGAACAGACGCTCACCGAAAAGACCAGCGCGGTTGGTATTACCGCGATCACGATATTCAGCTGTGAAGTTGATGAAACCACCGTCTCCAAGCTCGAAACCGATATTTCCGTTTGCAACGAATACGCCGCCGTCACCTTCGTATGTCTGACCGTAGTATACGCTGGCGGATCCGCCTTCGCTGCTTTGGTTTAGAACGAGGTTGATCACACCAGCGATCGCATCAGAACCATACTGGGCAGCCGCGCCGTCACGCAGTACTTCGATACGGCTGAATGCAGCGCCAGGAATRGCGTTCAAATCTGTACCAACAGAACCACGACCAACAGACGTGTTCACGTTGACAAGAGCACTTGAATGGCGGCGTTTGCCGTTTACAAGAACAAGTGTTTGGTCAGGACCAAGGCCGCGAAGAGTCGCWGGGCGCAGGGCATCGGTTCCGTCAGATACAGATGAGCTTGAGAAGTTGAAAGACGGYGCWARTGTTTGCAGCGCRCGKCCAACTTCWGTRTGGCCAGTACCTGTGATRGCGCGGTTGCTTACCACRTCAACWGGSACMGGGGTTGCGATAGCTGTRCGGCCTTTAGARCGCGTACCTACRGATACGATCTCTTCWATTGGKCCTTGRTYTTTGGCGTCATCCTGRGCGATSGCRCCGTTGCCWATTGTGGCAACAAKTCCGGCRATGCCTCCCAGCAGGGCCGCTTTTCGTTGGGTCTTATTCACGTTTTCCTCCATTTGATCTATTTTTTTAAACGGAAGAACAGTGATCGTTAGAACACCGTTTTCCGTAAGACCACCGGAGAATTTAGTACCACGAAGCATGGCTTGATAAGCTTCGCGCACGGTATGTCGCCCCACTACAGGGTTCATACCAGTGGTGCCCGCCAATGCATAAGGGTAAAGTACAAGAACATTGGTTTTACGGGCAAAGGCATCTAGTGCCGCCCCCAATGTATTTTCTCTGATACGAAAAAAGTATCGTTTATCAGAGCCCTGCACTTCTGCCGACAGCGCGAAAATCATTAGAACTACCATAAGGTAGCCAAGCGCGCTTGAACGCCTGAAATTGCGTATTCCCTYAATCATTGACGCGACGCACCTACCACAAAGCACCTAAAACACTGCACCCTGCCCGCCGGTCTTGTATTGTAGGATACCGACGCGATGAAAACCCACAGGGCGATTTTTCTATTTTTTCTGGGATCATTTCTACAGACGCTTCTGACGGCTGTAAACTCCTATGAAGATTGTGATATCCGCACATGATCAGGGGTTACAAACTCAACCTTTAGGCCAAAGGTTTGCTCAAGCGCATCAAACAGTGCATTGATCTCTCCAACTCGGAAATATCCACCGATTGGCATATCAGCTACTGCAGGATCTACGATCTCAATTGTGATATCGGTATAGCGGCTAATATCTTCCACAACGTCAGATAGGGAATCACCCGCAAAAACCAGCAAACCCTCGCGCCACGCCAGTTTCCGGCGCAAATCAACGATCGGCATATGCTGAATTTCTTCAACCTCTTCGTTGAACACTGCACTTTGGCCTGCCGTTAATTCAGCGATTATCGGCTGCGCGTCGATAGGTTCAAGCCCAGCCGTTTCTGTCTCGGTTTCGGCCCGTGGAACGCTTTTCTGGAGCGCCACTCGGCCTTCTTCAACCGTAACCTCTATACTTTCGTTCGCCCGCAAACGAACTGTAAACGCAGTGCCAACAGCCCGCACAGCTCCGCCAGCCGCATTCACAATAAATGGCCGCTGTGTGTTTTTTGTCACAACGAAATGGACTTCACCTTGCGCAAGCCGAAGGGTCCGTTCGCCCGGTGTAAAATCGACCTCGACAACACTATCCGTATTAATGTGCAATACGGAACCGTCGGACAATGTCACTGTACGTTGCTCGCCTACTGCCGTGGCAAAGGACGCATGTTGATACAGCTGATTTTCCTTACTTGAAACAAAAGCCACAGTGCCAACAGCTACCAATGCAAAAGTCGCGGCGATGGAGCCAAAAAACTCACGCCGGCGCCATACAGGCTTTACGGCCCGCGTTGGTACTTCAGGCATCGCTTCTGCAATATCGGTTAGTTCCGTCAATACTTCCATATCGCCCCAAAGGGCAGATAGGGTTTCAAAGACCACACGATGCTTAGAACTGCGCCGCAGCCATTCCTGAAATTCCGCTCGTTCGTCATCAGAGACTTGCTCACGGCCGAACACAGTAAGCCAAGCAGCTGCTTCGGCCTCTATGTCCTCCATAGTTGGGAGAAGAAAAATGTTATAGTCACTTTTTCTCATCAAGTCTCACTGCTTTAAGCCCGGCGTCCCGAGGCACTGACTGCTGCTTCGTATTCAAAGGCGCGCCACCAAATTCAGCAGCGTCATACCCGTGTTCGCGCAAATAACTATTACATTTCAGCAGCCCAGCCGTTACATGCTTCTCAACAGCGCTAACGCTGATGTTCATGCGGTTGGCGATTTGCTTATATTGCAACCCTTCAACGCGGCGCATCAAAAAGGCTTTCCTGCACTTCGGTGGTAGGCTCGCTGCAGCTTTTGATAGCAGCACAAGTTTCCTTCTACCATCCAGCCACGCATCGGCCGTTAGTTGCTCCTCATCTAATAAGAGTTCGGAACCTCCGGAATCCTCAATAAAATCTGTCGGTCCGCGCTTCTTCTTTCTGATATCGAGCAGTGCAATGTTTTTTGCTATCTTGAAAAGGAAAGCTTTTGGCTCGCGGATATCGCCTTTTGTCTCCGCAGCAAAACCGCGCAAAAAAGTTTCCTGAGTAAAATCTTCCACATCCTGCACGTCAGACCGGTACCGCGCAATATAGCGCCGTATCGCCTTTTCGTTTTTCTGGAATGCCTTTAAGATTTCAGACACTAAAAACTCAACTCCCGATCGATTCTAATGCATAAATTACAAGCAAAACGCGTGCCGTAAATGATCATACGGCCCAATAGTTTAGAGCCTATACCCTATAGCTACGCAAAAACCAAACAAAAGGACCCCATATTTTGCGGCAGCGTTTACATTACAACTCAACGAGACCAAGGTCGCCGTTAATGGTAGACCAAGAAACTAATCTATCTTCCTTTATTAGAAATAACGAGTTAGCCGAAAAATGACATGGCTATCCCTTGAGAAACCTGCGATCAGATTTTCAGGGTCAACAGATAGAAAAAAACGTCCTTCAAGTTCCGCTGTCCAGTTATCGCCGATACGCCGGGAGGCCTCTAGGAAGCCAGAAAGCGAGCCGTCATCCAAATCAGTGGTAATACCCGCAAGTAAGGCTGTATCTTCTACGTCGTTTAAGCTGTAGCGAAACCCCGTGACCAAGTCATTATCTGCGGGGCTTAAGGGCCCAAGCAACGGGTCACTACTGCGACTGTCATACTGCAGTTCAAGAATGATCCCCAGATCAGCACCTGCTTCGGTTACGCCGTAAAAACTATATTCCAGCCCGCCAACACCTGCCACAAATGTTTCAAAAGGCGTATCGCGTACGATACCCTCAAATTTCCACAGCCATGCCTCGTTAGTATATTGCAGATCCACGCCCACCTGTGTGATGTCATCGTAAAAAGGCGCAAGCACGCCAAGCGCCGGGTCAACAACAAAGCGCGGATCGCGGCTGGCACCGCTAAAGAAAGAAAGCCCTACGTCCCAATTGCCAAAATAGTGGCTATACCGCAGGGCGAAATCTATATCGCCGCCCTCATCCCGGCCTTGATCGAACCGGGTTAAGCTATCGTCCACAGGCAGCGGCAACCGGAGGCGACCATTATTTCCAGCGGACGTACGTTTGCGGAAAGACGGCAGAACGTATCCAGTGATTTGTCCCCAATCTTGCTGCACTTCAACTTCAAGCATCAACTGCCCAAGTTTATCTTCGTTATCGATATCTTCGATGCTGTCTGACTGATTGATGATATCCACCAGGTGCAGGCTTTCCGCCACACCCCAGAACACTTTGGCGTACCCAGCACGCACGGTTACACTGTCTCCGTTCCAGCGCACATACGCTTCGCGCGCATCAAAATGGGTGCGTTCGCCGTCTCGGCCATCCAGCCTACCGAAGGGTACAAAAACGAAATCCCAACGCCTGTTGGGGCTGGTCCAGCGCGCATCAAGCTCGAATTCAAGCGAGCCCTGGTAAGTTTGCAGTTGCCCCGGCAAAGCACCGCGTTCAAAAAACACCCGGTTTTCCGCAGCAACGGAACCAGAGATATCAACACCATCCGCGAAGGCTGCCTGAGATAAACTCACGGCAGCCAGCGCACTTGTTAAAAGCATCTTCATTCTATTGCTCAAAACTTTCTGAATAGATTATCGAATACGCTTCAGAATACCCTTGGTGAAATCTTTGTCAGCAAGGCCTGTTTTGAACTTATAGTCACCATAGGCAAGCGTTGTCGATTTACCTGTGATGTGATTGATCATTGTAAGTGTATGCGCCCGCCATACGCCGCCTTCATATTCGCGGTGGTCAGAAAGCGTCAGTGTTTTAAGCAGCGAGTTTTTGCGGTCGTAAAAATCGATTTTCCGCACTTGGAAAACATCTTGATCAATATAGGAAATCTGGCGTGTATAGCCTGAGTTCTTATACAGCGGAAAACGCTCAATGATATCAACCTTCATACCGTCAAGTGTGTCTTCGCCTTTATAGTCGTAGCTATATTTGTTCAGCTCGGTTGACGTGAAATCCTCAAATGCAAACTCTGAGCCCACAAATGGCCCCGATTTATTGGCTGAAGAAATCCGCTTCACCCGCTTAAGCGCWGGCARGTAAAGCCACTGRTCATCAGGCGCCAAAATCTTGGCGTGCGACAGTAAAGCCGTGCCCTTGACAT
>JAESRJ010000014.1:0-4270 GCA_016764715.1 Kordiimonadaceae bacterium
AGAGTAGGTTTTCAGTGTCCGCTATGCCGCTGATCCAGAAGAAAGCTTCAATAGGATCCAACGGCTGCTTTCCCCTCATTGTTCCTTGTCACGCCAATAATGCTTTGCAGTGTGGGGTATTTCCAATATGGAAGGTGTATGACTAAGTTTGGTGCCTCCCTCCCCATTGATGCAGTGCTACCGCAGCTCACGACAACTCTTCGCGACAACGCGTTTGCGATTTTGGTCGCGGCGCCGGGCGCTGGTAAAACCACGCGCGTCCCGCTTCGTCTGCTTGATGCTGATTGGCGGGCGAATGGTCGCATAATTATGTTGGAACCACGGCGTATTGCAGCCAGAGCGGCCGCACATTGGATGGCACAATCACTTGGTGAAAAAGTTGGCGAAACTGTTGGATATCGGGTGCGACTTGATACGCGCGTGAGTGCTAAAACGCAGATTGAAGTGGTGACTGAGGGTGTTTTTACCCGCATGATCCTCGATGACCCTGAACTTAACGGCGTCGCGATTGTAATTTTTGATGAGTTTCACGAGCGTAGCCTTGATGGCGACCTGGGTCTGGCGTTGGCTCTAGATACCGCGATACTCAGGCCGGAGCTGCGCATACTCATTATGTCGGCAACGCTTGATAGCACCCATATGTCTAAACTGTTGTCTGATGCACCGGTGATTGTAAGCGAGGGGCGTGCATTCCCTGTAGAAACACACTATGTGCCGCAAAAACCTGGTATCCGCATTGAGGATCATGTCGTGTCCACGGTGATGACAGCACTTAACCAGGAGCATGGTTCCATTTTGGTGTTTTTGCCCGGCCAAGCAGAAATTCGCCGCGTCACTGAGCGTCTGTCTGCGCTGGTTACCGATACGACAGATATTGCAGCGCTTTATGGACGCCTCACGCCCAAGCAACAAGATCTGGCTATYTCMCCTGCRGMMAKWGGGCGCCGCAAAGTTGTTTTAGCRACGGCGATTGCGCAAACATCWTTGACAATTGAGGGCATCCGCGTTGTTGTTGACTGYGGTTTAGCMCGCGTGCCGGTCTTCGAGGCAGCAACCGCWCTGACACGGTTAGAGACCCGGACAATTTCGCAGGCAGCAGCCACACAGAGGCAAGGCCGCGCAGGCCGAACTCARGACGGCGTATGTTACCGCCTGTGGAGTRARGGGCAAAATGCAGCCCAAGCAGCWTTTGATACGCCAGAAATTTTRGCGGCCGACTTAACCCCCCTTGTTCTTAGTCTTGCGGCATGGGGCGTGACCGATCCCAAACAAATGCAGTTTGTTGATCAGCCGCCCGGACCTGCCTGGTCAGAAGCCATTGCTCTGCTCCAAAACTTGGATGCCGTTGATAGCTTTGGGCAGATCACYGATCAGGGRCGCATATTAGCKGCGWTWCCARTYCAYCCGCGACTTGCGCACATGATCCATCGTGGCCAACTTAGCGGCAACGCACAGCAAGCAGCTGACATTGCAGCACTTGTGTCTGAACACGGCCTCGGAGGCGATGCGGTAGATCTTGAGGACCGATTGCGGGTTTTCCTTGCCGACAAAAGCCCTCGGGCCAAGGACGCCAGAACTCTCGCACGGCGGTGGGCAAATTTGGCAGGCAGCGCGCGCCACCAGCACCAAACGGTAAGCGTAGGCCGGCTGCTCGCAAATGCCTACCCTGACCGCCTCGCACAAGCCGCTGGACGACCCGGTCGTTTCCGTCTCGCAAATGGGCGCGCAGCAACCTTACCTGCAACAGATGCGCTTGCGCAGCATAAATTCCTGGTGGTAACGAACATTACCGGGCAAGCCGCAAATGGGCGTATTCGCGCTGCTAGCCGGATAGATATTGAGGAAATTGAGGAAACCTTTGGGGCGCATATTGTTGAGGAAACACGCCTCGAATTTGATAGTGGGTCACGCAGCGTACGCGCACGCCGGGTGCGCGCTATCGGACAGGTTGTCTTAGCAGATACACCCTCTAAAATTGTGGACATTGCCGCCGCAGCAGTGTTGCTTTGTGCCGGCATTGAAGATCTAGGGCTTGATGTTTTGCCGTGGTCCAAGCAACAGCTGGCGCTGCGCGCGCGGTCAACCTATTTGTTTGAGACGCTTGGTTCGCCTTGGCCAGACCTAAGCGACGTAGGCTTGCAAGAGGAAGTTTCAACCTGGTTGCAGCCTTATCTGTCKGGTGTGACRACAGTCTCMAAAATYACCMCAGATATGTTGGAGGGTGCGCTGTCAGCGCTATTGCCCTGGAAKATRAGGTCSCAGATCGACRCGTTGCTTCCCTCACATYTTCAGGCACCGACCGGTTCTCGCTTTGCCATCAACTACGCTCATGAGACAGCGCCCGCCATCGAGGTTCGCGTTCAGGAACTTTTTGGGCTTACCAAACACCCAACTATTGCAAATGGCCAAATGCCTTTGTTGGTCATTCTATTATCGCCAGCGCATCGTCCGATACAAATAACCCAGGATTTACCAGGTTTCTGGCATGGCTCGTGGGCCGCTGTGGCCAAAGATTTAAGGGGGCAATATCCACGCCATTTTTGGCCAGATGACGCCGCTGGCGCAAAAGCGACGTCGCGTGCCAAACCAAGCGGTACTTCGCCACGCTAAAATCACGCTTTGTGGACGGAGCAACCCACGGCTTCTGAAAYGTCGCAGAAGATCGCTGACACCTCCTGAAAACGCGCCRCRTGATTTTRAMCATACCTTMTCTTRCYGACTTCACGCACAAAAGAGCGCCAGCGGTTATAGGAGCTGGACACCTGCATCTTGAATGTAAGAAGCGCGCCACTGATAACGTAACATGCACGTGCACATATATTGCACACGCCTCCACTTCCGCTTCTGGCGAGAAGCAGTCATCGGGGACATTACTAGTCTGGCCTACTACTTGCGGAGCCAAGTTATCGATGTGGTGAGCCGTTATAGCCTCTATTGTGCTTTGAAGATCGACTTGGCCAGTTGTCTTGCGCCGAACTTATTTTGCAGCGCCGCACCAGTTAATTTTAAGAGTGGCCAYGCAAACATCTCGACGGCCACGTAAAAAACCGTTAGCTATGCGCCATGAATTCTGATGAACAGCTAGAAATATTTCTGACCGCCGTACCTGGGCTGGAACCGTCACTTCTGAAAGAGGTGCGGGAAAAAGGGTTTAAGGACCCGGAAGCCTCTCCCGGAGGCATAACCATCCGAGGCAATTGGCTAGACGTTTGGCGAGCTAACCTATCGCTAAGGGGTGCGAGCAGAGTTTTGGTGCGGCTTGGCACGTTTCGCGCGCTGCATTTGGCCCAGCTCGACAAAAAAGCACATAAATTTCCTTGGGGCGAGACGTTGCGGCCGGGTGTGCCTGTTAAAGTTGACGTAACCGCAAAGAAATCACGCATCTATCACAGTAAAGCAGCGGCAGAGCGCATTGAACGTGCGCTTACTGAAACCTTCGGCGCGACAATATCAGAAACAGCTGAGGTCGTTATCAAAGTGCGCATCTTTGACGATAACGTCACTATCAGCGTTGATACTTCAGGTGAGAGCCTGCACAAGCGTGGCCACAAAGAAGCAGTCAACAAAGCGCCTATGCGCGAGACACTCGCAGCACTGCTGCTTAGAGAATGTGCCTATCTTGGGCGGGAAACTGTTGTGGACCCAATGTGCGGATCTGGCACATTCATTCTAGAAGCCGCTGATATTGCCGCGGGATTGATGCCGGGGCGTTCGCGTAGTTTTGCTTTCGAGCAGCTTGCTACTTTCGACCCTGAAGGGTGGAAAGAACTTCGTGCGCAAGACGTTGGCACGATGCCTGATCATCGTTTCTACGGCTTTGAYCGAGATGCTGGCGCTGTCAAAATGAGTGTGGCCAATGCAGAGCGCGCAGGAACCAGYGATCTCACTCAGTTTCAGGCCCAGCCCATTAGCGATTTGAAGGCCCCAGAAGGCAAGCCTGGGTTGGTGATCATTAACCCRCCKTACGGYATCCGYATCGGTGACGAGAAAAGTCTCCTGCCWYTGTACCAGACACTCGGCAAGGCACTCAGTGCTGGCTTTAAGGGGTGGCGCATCGGGCTGGTAACCAACAGCCACATGCTTGCAAAAGCGACAGGCCTGCCCTTCAAYAGGCGYATCACGAGCTTTTCCCACGGSGGCATTACCGTCAAACTCTATAAAACCATACAGCTAAAATAACCTGAAAAACCCTGCCCGGCATTTCAGGGCATAGCAGGATTGGCTTCAATCAAATTTACATTGGTACCGCGGGCGCATTGATCTGCCCTGC